>NZ_JBJGZK010000018.1:0-85060 GCF_054050475.1 Geodermatophilus sp. SYSU D00525 | reverse complement strand
CCCCCCCCCCCCCCCCCCCCCCCCCCCCCCCCCCCCCCCCCCCCCCCCCCCACCCGGGCCCCGCGGCCCCCCGCGCCCCCCCCCCCCCCCCCCCACGGGGAGTCCGGGCCGCCGCCGTCGTCGTCGCCCTTGCCGGACGGGGGAGGCGGGGGAGCGCCGCCGTCGCCGGGGCCGTCCGGGGGAGGGGGCGGGTCGTCGTCGGGGCGGCTGTCCTCGAGCGCCTGCTCGAGGGTGTCGTCGTCGAGGCCGGGAGCGTCGAACGGGTTGCGGCGCCGGCGGTGGGGGAGGGCCAGCCGGGCGGCGACGCGGACGTCGTCCTCGGTGACGGCGTCGCGGCCGGACCAGGCGGCGTGCGCGATCGCGGTGCGCGCGGTGACCAGGTCGGCGCGCAGCCCGTCGACGTCGAAGGCGGCGCACACCGCGGTCACCTGGCGCAGCGCGTCGTCGGAGAGGACGACGTGCGGCAGGCGGGCGCGGGCGCCGGCGATCCGCGCGGCCAGCTCGGCCTCCTCCACCTCCCACGCGGCCGCGAACCCGGCCGGGTCGGCGTCGTACGCGAACCGGCGGCGGACCACCTCGGCGCGCTCGGCCGGGTCCCGCGGGGCGGCGACCTCCACGGTGAGCCCGAACCGGTCGAGCAGCTGCGGGCGGAGCTCGCCCTCCTCGGGGTTCATGGTCCCGACCAGCAGGAACCGCGCCGCGTGCCGCACCGAGACACCCTCGCGCTCGACGTAGGCGGTGCCCAGGGCGGCGGCGTCGAGCAACAGGTCGACGAGGTGGTCGTGCAGCAGGTTGACCTCGTCGACGTAGAGCACGCCCCGGTGCGCGGCGGCCAGCAGGCCGGGCTCGAAGGCCTTCACGCCCTCGGTGAGCGCCCGCTCGAGGTCCAGCGACCCGACGACGCGGTCCTCCGACGCGCCCACCGGCAGCTCCACCAGCCGGGCCGGGCGGGTGGCGCCGGGCACGCCGAGGTCGTGCGGCCCGTCGGGGCAGGCCGGGTCGGGGGCGGCGGGGTCGCAGGCGAAGCGGCAGCCGGGCACGACGGCGACCGGCGGGAGGACGGCGGCCAGCGCGCGCACCGTCGTCGACTTGGCCGTGCCCTTCTCGCCGCGCACGAGCACGCCGCCGATGGCGGGGGAGACGGCGTTGAGCAGCAGGGCCAGCCGCATGTCGTCCATGCCGACGACGGCACCGAAGGGATACGTCATGCGGGTGCACGGGTCCTCTCCCCGGGTGTCCACGCCCGGAGGTGGCAGGAGGCGACGGCGGGAGTTCCTGACTCCCCGGCACCTCGCGGTCGAGGCCTCCGGGTCACAGTGGCGGGACCGCGCCGGAGTCGCACCGGGCTTCCTCCACTGCCGTCGCTGTGGCCCGGTCATGGAACCACGCGATCCGGCGGACCGGGAGGCCGGGCGGTGACTTGACGGATCGGAAAGAGACCGTCCACACTTTCCGACGTGGAAAACGACGCGATCGACCGCGACACCGCCGCCGCACAGCTCGCCGCGCTGCAGGCCGACCGGGAGGCGCTGGCCGACCGGGTCCTGCAGCCGTGGTGGTACGACGTCGCGCTCGGCCTGCTGCTGTTCGCCTTCCTGGCCAGCTACGCCCTCGACTCGCTGTGGGTGACCTTCCCGGCGCTCGTCCTGTTCGCCGCCGGCCTGGGCGCGCTGGTGGCGGCCTACCGGCGGACCACCGGGGTGTGGGTGAGCACGCCGCCGCGGGTGGCGGCGGCCTGGGGCGCGTTCGTCCTGGTGGTCCTCGTGCCGGCGTTCGTCCTGGCGGAGGGGTACGGCCGGCACTGGGTGATGGTGGTGGCCGGCGCGGTGCTCGGCGTCGCGGCCGGCGTGCTCAGCCGGGTGTGGGGCCGCCTGTGGGTGGCCGGGCTCCGGAGCGGGCTGTGACCGCGGTCGCGCCGCACTTCGACGCCGTCATCCACCCGCCGCCGCGGCTGCAGATCTGCGGGCTGCTGGCCGCCGTCGACACGATGGAGTTCGCCACCGTGCGCGACCGGGTCGGCGTGAGCGACTCGGTGCTGTCCAAGCACGTCAAGCAGCTGGAGGAGGCCGGGTACGTGGGGGTCAGCAAGGCGACCGTCGCGTCCCGCCAGCGCACCAGCCTGTCGCTGACCCGGGACGGGCGCCGGGCCTTCGAGGCGCACGTCGCCGAGCTGCGCCGCATCGCCGGTCTGTGAGGGCGCCCCACCCCGACCCGCGCGGACTCGCCGACGCCGCCCTCGTCCTCGCCGGAGCCGCGGTCGCCGGGTGGCTGCTCGGCCGCGTCGGCGTCCCCTCGGCCGCGCTGTTCGGCGGGCTGCTCGCCGGCCTGGTGCGCGGCCTGGCCGGGCGCGTGCCGCTCGACGTGCCGCGGCCCGCGGCGGCCGCGGCGCAGGCCGTCGTCGGCGTCTCGATCGGCGCGCTGGTCGACCCCGACACCCTGGCCGCGATCGGCGAGGAGTGGGCGCCGGTCCTCCTGGTCACCGTCGCCACGCTGCTGCTCACCGTCGGCGCCGGGCTGCTGCTGCGCCGCCAGCCCGGGATCAGCCCGGTGACCGGGGCGTTCGCGATGATCGCCGGCGGCGCGTCGGGCATCACCGCCATGGCCCGCGACCTCGGCGCCGACGACCGCATGGTCGCCGTCCTGCAGTACCTGCGGGTGCTGCTCATCGTCGTCGCGATGCCGGTCGTGGCGACGACGGTCTACGGCGCGGACCCCGGCGCCGGGGGCGCGGTCGCGGTGGAGGCCGGGCCCGGCTGGCCCGCCGGCCTGCTGTTCACCGCCGCCTGCGGCGTGGCGGGCGCGGTGCTGGCCCGGCTGGTGCACCTGCCGGTGCCGGCGCTGCTCGGGCCGCTGCTGGTGGCCGCCGCGGCCGACCTCGGCGGGCTCTCCGGCGGCGCCACCGTGCCCGGCCCGGTCGAGGCGGCGGCGTTCGTGCTCATCGGCCTGCAGGTGGGGCTGCGGTTCACCGTCGCGAGCCTGCGCACCGTGGGCCGGGCGCTGCTGCCGGCGCTGGCGGTGATCGTCGGCCTCGTCGTCGCGTGCGCCGGGCTGGGCGTCGTCCTCTCGGCGGCCACCGGCGTCAGCGAGCTCGACGCCTACCTCGCGACGACGCCCGGCGGCCTCTACGCCGTCCTCGCCACGGCCACCGGCACCGGCGCGGACGCGACCTTCGTGCTCGCCGTCCAGGTGCTGCGGCTGTTCGTGATGCTGCTCGCGGCGCCGCTCATCGCCCGCAGGCTGCGCCGCCGGCCGTCCTGACCGGTGGCACCGGGCGCCTACCCTCGACCGGGTGAGCCGTGCGCCGGAGGAGGAGACCGAGCTGTCCGACGTGGAGACTGCGGTCGTGGACGCCACCGCCGACGAGCAGGACGCCGTCCTGCTGTTCGTGGGCGGCCCGCTCGACGGGCGGGTGGAGATCCGCGCCGCCCGGCACGGCGCACCGCTGCCCACGGTCACCCACGTGCACCTGCACGGCGGGCCGAAGGTGGTCTCGCGCTACGACCTGCAGCCGCTGCCCGGCCAGGCCGGCGTCTACCACCTGCGGCAGCCACGGCCCCAGCCGCGCCACAGCGACTGAGCCGCGCTCACCAGCCCTGCGTGCGCCGGGCGGCGTCGACCACCCGGTCGAACAGCGCCCGGTCCAGCGCCGCGCCCTCCCGCCGCACCCGCGCGGGGTCCAGGGTCAGCAGCCGGTCCAGCCGCACCTCGCTCGGCCGGCCCCGGCCGTCCCAGGCGCCGGTGCCGACGTCCATCCAGCTGCGCCCGTACCGGGCCTCGTCGGCGGCGTCGCGGTCGTGGTCCTTGCTCGTCAGCATGAGGCCGAGCAGGTCCTCGCCGCGGCGGCCGACGACCAGCACCGGGCGGTCCTTGCCCCGGCCGTCGCCCTCGTCGAAGGGCACCCAGGCCCAGACGACCTCGCCCGGGTCGGGCCGGCCGTCGGCCCGCGGCCGGTAGCCGACGTCGATCCCCGCCGGCCGGGCGGCGGGCGGCGGCGCCGGGGCCGGGCGGCGCGCGGCGCGGCGGGCGGACGGCGTGGCGACGGTGCGCACGAGCGAGCGGACGGCGGCCACGAGGCGGCGCGGGCGGTCCATGGACAGGAACCGTACGGAGGCGCCAGCGGACACGCCGTCCCGTCTGCCTCGTTCGTCACACCGGTACCAATCCGCCCCGGTTCCGGTTACAGCGGGTCGATCGCGGGCACCATTGCGTCACGGGACGCCAGCACCGCGTCCCGGGAGAGGGGGCTCCCATGACCTCGGCCCAGCCTGTGATCCCCGCAGTCCCGCTGTCGCGGGAACCGCGCGCCAGCGTGCTCGCCGCGTTCCAGCTCGTCGAGGACGCCCGGTACCTCGGCACCGAGCGCCGGCCCCGGCGCAACCGGGTCCGCCGCGTGGCCCGGCGCGCCGTCGCCAGCCGGCGCCTGGCGCGGGACCTGCCCGTCTAGGCCCTCAGGCGACGCAGAACTCGTTGCCCTCCGGGTCGGCCATGGTCACCCAGGAGAACGGGCCCTGCGACGCCCGCCAGAGCTCGGTGGCGCCCATCCCGAGCAGTCGCGCCACCTCGGCCTCGCGCCGCTCGTCACCCACCCGCAGGTCCAGGTGCACGCGGTTCTTGGCCGACTTCGCCTCCGGCACGGCCTGGAACAGCACCCGCGGCCGGCCGGGGTCCGGCGAGGTGACGGCCGCGCCGGCGGCCCACACCAGGGCGCCGCGGTGCGTCGTCGTCTGGTCCTCGCGCGCGTGCCCGGCCTCGACCGTGCGCCGGATGAACGCCTCGTCCTGCGGCTCCACCTGCCAGCCCAGCGCCTCGGCCCACCAGTCGGCGAGCACGTGCGGCTCGGCGGCGTCGATCGTCACCTGGAAGTCGGTCGCCATGGCCGCAGCCTGGCAGGACGCGGTGACAGGACGGTCAGAGCTCCTGCGCCAGCCCCGCGCGGATGGTGGCGTCGTCGGGCAGCGGGGTCTCCAGCCCGCAGTGGTCGCGGATCATCGTGCCGAACGGCGGCAGGGCGCCGCGGTCGACCCGGCGGGCCGGGTCCCACAGGCCCGAGCGCATGACCGCCTTGGCGCAGTGCAGGTAGGCCCGCTGCACGGTCACCACCATCACCGAGCGCGGCTCCCGGCCGAACTCGGTGAGCTCGAGGTCGAGCGCGTCGGCGGGCAGCAGCTCGGCGGTGCCGAACACCTTGAGCGTCTCCTCGACGCCGGGGACGAAGAACAGCAGCGCCACCCGCGGGTTGACCGCCACCTTGCGCAGGCTGTCGAGCCGGTTGTTGCCCGGCCGGTCGGGCAGCACCAGCCGGTGCTCGTCGAGCACCTTGACGAAGCCCGGGTCGCCGCCGCGCGGGGAGACCTCCGGCCAGCCGTCGGCGTCGGCGGTCGAGAGGGTGAGGAACGGCGACAGACCGATCAGGGCCTGGCAGTGCACGTCGAGGTGGTCGATCTCCTTGTCCCGCACCAGCTGCGAGGGCGGGCGGTAGGAGGCGAGGACCGGGTCGGGCTGCACCCGTCGACGGTAGCCCCCGCTAGCGTCGCGCCGTGCCGGTCACGTGGAGCTCCCCGGTCCGTTTCGTCGAGTGCGACCAGCAGGGCGTCGTCTTCAACGCGCACTACCTCGTCTGGGCCGACGAGGCGTCGACCGCGTGGTGGGCGTCGATCGGGCTGCCGTGGGAGGAGATCGCCCCGCGGGTGGACCCGGTGGTCAAGGCCAGCGCGCTGGAGTGGTCGTCGTCGGCCCGCTGGGGCGACACGGTCGAGGTCGACGCGCAGGCCGAGCGGCTCGGGCGCACCAGCGTGACGGTGCGGTTCACCGTCCGCGTGGGGGAGCGGGTGTGCTGCGTCGTCCGCAACACCTACGTCGGCACCGCCGGCGGGGCGTCGACGCCGTGGCCCGACGACGTCCGCGAGCGCCTCGAGGCGGCGCTCGCCGGGGGCTGAGCCCACCGCCGGCCCGGGGCGTCGGTCGGCCGAGCTCCTCGACCAGCCCGACGACGACGCCGGCGGGCCCGCGGACGTAGCAGTACCGGTAGGCGTCCCCGAACCGCGCCACCTCGCCGACGAGCTCGGCGCCGTGGGGGCGCAGGCGGTCGAGCACGTCGTCGACGGCGTCGACGGCGGAGGTCAGGCGGGGGATGCCCGGGGTGTTGACCGGCTCCCTCGGCGCGGTGCCGGTCGCCACCGGCGTGTGGAACGCCGACAGCTCGAGCCGGCCGTGCCCGTCGGGGGTCCGCAGGACGACCATGTCCGCCCGCACGCCGTCGAGCCCGACGAGCCGGTCACCGACTCACCCTCGACCGTCGCGTCGCCCTCGCGCTCCGGGCCCAACTCGGCGAAGGACGCGACGGCGGCCGCGAGGTCCTCGACCACGAAGCCCACGTGGTCCATCCGGCGGATCGTGATGCGCCGGAACGCAGGGGACCGGGGGCCGTCCTGCCGGGGTCAGCGCGGGGTGAGCGCGTCCCCCGGCGGGAGCAGCGGCAGGCCGGCCGGTGGGCCCTCCTCCAGCAGCCGCCACAGCGCCCCGGTGTCGGCGTGCTCGGCCACCAGGTCGCCGAGGGCGTCGAGGCGCCGCTCTCGCACCGCGGCGAACGAGGTCTCCGGGGCCGGGACGAACCGACGGCCCGCCGCCCGCGCCACCTCGGTGAGGAACGCGCGGCGGAACCCGTCGTTCTCCAGCGCCCCGTGCCAGGTGGTGCCCCACACCGACCCGGCCCGGCCGCCGTCGAGGAACGGCTCGGCGTCGCCGGAGTAGGTCACGACGCCGTGGTGGATCTCGTAGCCGCGCACCGGGTGGCCCAGGGCCTCCCCGGACGGGCGGCCGAGCGTCTTCTCGCGCGCGAACCGGACGTCGGCCGGCAGCAGCCCCAGCCCGGGGACGGTGCCCGCCCGCGACTCGACGTCGTCGGTGATGGTGCGGGCGAGCATCTGGTGCCCGCCGCAGATGCCGAGCACCGGCCGGCCCTCGGCGGCGCGGCGGGCCACCGCGTCGGCCAGCCCGGTCGCGCGCAGCCAGCCGAGGTCGGACACCGTCGCGCGGCTGCCGGGCAGCACCAGCAGGTCGGCGTCGGCGGCCTCCTCGGGGCGGGTGACGAACCGGACGAGCACGCCGGGCTCGGTGGCCAGCGCGTCGACGTCGGTGGAGTTGGACAGCCGGGGCAGCCGGGCCACGGCCACCCGCAGCACCTCCTCGCCGTGCGGCGGGCCGGCGGTGAGGACGCCGGTGGGGATGCCGAGGGAGTCCTCGACGTCGAGCGCCGCGCCGGGCAGCCAGGGCAGGACGCCGAGCGTCGGCCGGCCGGTGAGCGCGGTGAGCTGCTCGAGGCCGGGCCGCAGCAGCCGGACGTCGCCGCGGAACTTGTTGACCAGGAACCCGGCCACCAGCCGCTGGTCGGCCGGCGGCATGAGCGCGACGGTGCCGTAGAGGGAGGGGAAGACCCCGCCGCGGTCGATGTCGCCGACGACGACCACCGGCAACCCCGCGGCGGTGGCCAGGCCCATGTTGGCGATGTCGTCGGCGCGCAGGTTGATCTCGGTGGGGGAGCCGGCGCCCTCGCAGACGACGACGTCGAAGCGGTCGCGCAGGTCGGCCAGGCAGGCCAGCGCCTGCTCCAGCAGCGCCGCCTTCATCGGCCGGTAGGACAGCGCCGTGACGTCGGCGACCGGCCGGCCGAGCACCACCACCTGGCTGGCGTCCTCGCCGCCGGGCTTGAGCAGCACCGGGTTCATCGCCGCCTCGGGCTCGACCCGCGCCGCCGCGGCCTGCATGACCTGCGCCCGCCCGATCTCGGCGCCGTCGGCGGTGACCACCGAGTTGTTGCTCATGTTCTGCGCCTTGAACGGCGCGACCCGCACGTCCTGGCGGGCCAGCCAGCGGCAGATGCCCGCCGTGACGACGGACTTGCCGGCGTCCGACGTCGTCCCGGCGACCAGCAGCGCCCCGCTCACGCGGCCGGGCGCGGGCTGCCCCAGCCCGCCTTCTCCTGCCCGGACATCCCGGCGATCGTCTCCATGATCCGGTCGGTGACCTCGCGGCGGGCCCGGCCGTTGCGCGCCTGGCCGGCGTACTCGGGGAAGGTCATCGGCTCGCCGAACTCGATCGAGAAGCGGTGCGGCCGCGGCCAGCGGGCGCCGACCGGCTGGACCCGGTCGGTGCCGACGACGGCGACGGGCACCACCGGGCAGTCGGCGGTGAGGGCGAGCCACGCGACGCCGGTCTTGCCGCGCGCGAGCCGGCCGTCGCGGGAGCGGGTGCCCTCGGGGTAGATGCCGAAGCCCTCGCCGGCACGCAGCACGCCGAGGGCGGTGTCGAGCGCCTCCTGCGCCGCGCGGGAGGCCTTGCGCTCCACGGGCATCGCGCCCAGCGCCGTGAACAGGGTGCGGGTGAACCAGCCACCCGGACCGCGGCCGGTGAAGTACTCGTCCTTGGCCAGGTAGCGGACCCGGCGCGGTGCGGACAGCGGGATGACCATGCTGTCGATGAACGACAGGTGGTTGCTGGCGATGATGAACGCGCCGGTGGCCGGCACGTGCTGCCGCCCGGTGACCCGCGGCCGGAACACGACCCGGAACAGCGGCCGCAGCAGGAACCGCGCGAGCAGGTAGAACACGCCGTCCGCCCCCTCCCAGGACCGGGGCCGGCGTCTGCCCGCCGGCCCGGACCCCGGGCATCCTCCCCTGTCGCCCGCGCGGTCCGGGAGGCAGGGCCGCGCGGGCGGGGGTCAGCGCTCGACGTGTCCCGGGGGCGGGCAGGCGTCGCGCAGGATCGCGCGCACCTCGGGCGCCAGGGGGCGTGCTCCCGAGGCGGAGGCGACGAGGTCGAGGGCGACGTCGCGGACCTTGCGGTGGACGTGGCTGGAGATGTGCGCCAGCAGGTCGAAGGCCACCTGGTCGCCGCACCCGGTGAGGAGCATGAGCACGCCCTTGGCCTGCTCGATCGGCGCCCGGCTGGCCATCGCGGTGCGCAGCTGGGCCACCTCGGTCTCCAGCGCCGCGACGCGTTCCTCGGCCGACGGCACCGCCGGCTGCGGGGCCTCGACCATCAGGCCCTCGACCGCGATCACCCGGCCGTCGTCGTCCGTCCGCGGCTCGCCGAGGAAGACCACGGGCCGGTGGCTGTCGCCGGACCGCAGCCGCACCTGCAGGCAGAAGGCCTGCGCCCCGGTGACCGCCGCGGAGAGCGCGTCGATGGTCCGCGCCCGGTCGTCGGGGTGCTGTGCGGCGACGAGCACCTCGGTGGAGGGGCCGGGGCCGCCGTCGGCGAGGCCGTGCAGGGCGGCCATCTCCGCCGACCACCACCAGTCCCCGCTGGCGCGCTCGTAGCGCCACCGGCCGGCGACGGCGGGGCGCCGCCGGGGGAGCGGCGGAGGGGGGGCCGGCCGGGCGGCCGGTGGGTGGTGTCTGGGGGCGACACGCGACTGGGTCGACGTCATGGCGGGCTCCGGGGGAGACACGCGCCGGGCGTGGCCCGGCAAGAGCGCCGCGCAGCCGGCTGTTCGACCATCTGCGGAACGCCGGGGGACATCCCGGCCGCTCGGGGACCTCCATGACGGTAGTCCCCCGGAGCCGGGGGCGCACGGTCACCGGACGGCCGGGATCTGGTATGTGTCACACCACCGTGAGGGGCCGCGCCGGATGGCGCACCACCGGATCGCTGCGCAGCGCGCCGTCCACGGCGGCGAGGGTGGCGACGGCGCTGCGCAGGTCCGCGGCGGGCAGGGTGAACGGCACCCGCAGGCGGTCGTCGAAGGCGGTGCCGGTGCCGAACGCGCGGCCCTCGGCGAGCAGCAGCCCGAGCGGGGCGGCGGCCGCCGCCAGCGCGGCGGAGCTGCTGCCCGGCGGCAGCGCGCACCAGACCGACAGGCCGCCGCGCGGGGGCGTCGCGGTCCAGGCCGGGAGGCGGCCCGCCAGCTCGGCCAGCAGCACCTGCCGGCGCTCGCGCAGCAGCGCCCGCCGCTGCTCGAGGACGGCGTCGAGGTCGCGCACCAGGGCCGCCGCGGCCAGCTGGTCGAGCAGGCCCACCGAGAGCTGGCGGCGGCCCAGCGCGGCGCCGAGCGACGCGGCGAGGGCGGCGTCGGTCCGCAGCCAGCCGACCCGCAGGCCGCCCCACACCGCCTTGGACAGCCCGCCGACGGTGATCGTCGCGGCGTCGGGCAGGCCTGCGGCGTACGGGGGCAGCGGCCCGTCGTCGAGGTGCAGCTCCGCGGTGACCTCGTCGACGACGGTCAGCACGCCCTGCTGCCACAGCGTCGCGGCCAGGCGGCGGCGCCCGGCGGCGGACAGGCGGGCGCCGCTGGGGTTGGAGAAGTCGGGCATGAGGAAGGCCATCCGCGGGCTGCTCTGCCGGACGGCGATGTGCGCGGCGCCGACGACCGCGTCGGGGTCGGCGGCGTCCACGGCCACCGGGACGCACCGGCCGCCGGCGGTGGTGACCAGGCCCAGGGCCCCCGGGTAGGTGGGGTGCTCGACCAGCACCCGGTCGCCGGGCTGCAGCAGCGTCTCGAACACCAGCGCGGTCGCGTCGCCGGTGCCCGCGGTGACCACCACCTGGTCGGGGTCGGTGGGCAGGCCGCGGGCGGTGTACCGGTCGGCGACCGCCGCCCGCAGCTCCAGGAGCCCGCCCGGCGCGTAGCCGTGACCGGCGGCGACGGCGGGCAGCCGCTCGAGCGCCTGCCGGTAGGCGGGCAGCAGCTGGGGTGCCGCCTCGGGCGCGGCGTGGGCGAGGTCGAGCAGGGCCGGATCGGTGGTCGGGGCGGTCCACACCGGGTCGGCCGGGGGTGCCTCGACGACGGTGCCCGCGCCGTGCCGGGTGCTCGCGTGCCCCTCCTCGCGCAGCAGCCGGTAGGCCGAGGCGACGGTCACCCGGCTGACCGCCAGCGCCGCCGCGAGGTCGCGCTCGGCCGGCAGGCGGGTACCCGGCGCGAGCTGCCCGAGCGCGGCCAGCTCGCGGATGCGACGGGCCAGCGCGGCGTACCGCGGGCCCGCCAGGTCGCCGAGTGGCCCGACCAGTCCGGCCAGCTCGGGAGCGGTGGACTGCTCGATGCTCGGTGGCATGCAGGCCACCATGCCGGATTGGACCGCTTCCGTCCAGGCCGGATGGTGCCACTGTCCTGTGCATGACTCCTGGTGCCGTCCTCGTCCTGCTGTTCCTGCTGGCCCTGGCCGCCCTGGCGGTGGCCACGCTGGTGGTCGCCGTCCGCGGCGGCCGCGGCCCGGCCGACCCGCCGGCCAGCCACCCCCGGGTCGACCCGTCCGGCTTCCCCGTGCCGTCGGCGCCGCGCGGTGCGCTCCACGGGCGCGGGCCGCGGACCCGGGCCCCTCAGCGGCCGCGGGCCGCCCTGCTCAGCGCCGCGAGGGCCGCGGCGGCCAGCCACACCGCGCGCGACAGGCGCACCGCCCGGGCGACGTCCCTGCCGGCCGGCGCCGTCCCGTCGCCGAGCACCGGCCGGTCCTCCACCCGGCTGCCGTAGACGTTGCGCCCGCCCAGCCGCAGTCCCAGGGCGCCGGCCGCCGCGGCCTCGCAGCGGCCGGCGTTGGGGCTCGGGTGGGCGGCGCCGTCGCGGCGCCACACCCGCAGCGCCCCGCGCGCCGACCCGCCGGCCGACCGGGCGCAGGCCACGGTCAGCGCCGCGGTGAGCCGGGCGGGCAGCCAGTTGGCGGCGTCGTCGGCGCGGGCGGCGGCCCAGCCGAACCGGGCGTACCGCGGGGAGCGGTGGCCGACCATCGCGTCGAGGGTGTTGACCGCGCGGTAGCCGAGCAGCCCGGGCAGCCCGGCCAGCGCGCCCCACACCAGCGGCGCGACGGCGGCGTCGGAGGTGTTCTCCGCGACCGACTCGACCGTGGCCCGGGCCAGCTCCGCCTCGTCGAGGGCCGAGGGGTCCCGCCCGGCGAGCGTGGGCAGCAGCGCCCGGGCCGCGGGCAGGTCGCCCGCCTCCAGCGCGCCGGCCATCGCCGTCGCCGCCCGGCCCAGCGAGGTGCCGCCCAGCACCGCCCACGTGGCGGCGGCGACGGCGGCCGTGCGCACCGCCGGCCGGCCGCGGGTGGCGTGGTCGACGGCCGCCCCCAGCCCCGCCGCGCCCGCGACGAGGACCGCCGCGTACCCCGCACCCGCCGCGCGGGAGTCCCGCCAGGCCCGCCGCTCCAGCGCCGCGGCGACCGTGCCGAACCCGGCCACCGGGTGACGTCGCGCGGGATCGGCCAGCAGCAGGTCGGCGGCCGCGCCGAGCGCCAGGCCGACGGCGGTGGGGAGGTCTCGGCGGCTGCGGCCTCGGCGGTGGAGCACGGCGCCCATCCTGCCGAGGGCGCTTCCTAGGATCGCGGCCATGCGCCTGCCCGGCCGTTACGACGGCGTCGCCCGGCCGATCGTCACCTACGGCAGCAACGAGGTGCTGCACCGCCCGACCGCCCCGGTCACCGAGTTCGACGAGCGGCTGCGCCGGCTGGTCCTCGACATGTTCGCCTCGATGCGCGAGGCCGACGGGGTGGGGCTGGCGGCCAACCAGATCGGCGTCGACGCGCGGGTGTTCGTCATCGACTGCCCCGACGCCGACGGGGAGGACGTCGTCGGCTACGCGGTGAACCCGCGGCTCACGCTGCTCGAGCCGGTCGGCGACGAGCCGGCCGAGGAGGTCACCGAGGAGGGCTGCCTGTCGGTGCCCGGCCCCTACGCCGAGCTCGCCCGCGCCTTCCGCGCCCGGGTGGACGGCGTCGACGTGAAGGGGGCGCCGGTCTCCATCGAGGCCACCGGCATGGCCGCGCGCTGCCTGCAGCACGAGGTGGACCACCTCGACGGCGTCGTCTACGTGGACCGGCTGCCCGAGGAGCTGCGCGAGCGGCTGCTCGCCGAGGCCGCCGGCCCCGAGGGCGAGCTGCCGGCGTGAGCGGGGTCGCGGAGGCGGTGGAGGAGGCCGGGACGACCCCGATCGTCGTCGTGGGGATCGGCGCGGACGGCTGGGACGGGCTGGCCCCGACCTCGCGGGCGGAGGTCGAGCGGGCCGAGGTGCTGCTCGGCAGCTCCCGCCAGCTCGACCTGGTCCCGCCGGAGGTGGCCGCCCAACGGGTGCCCTGGCCCTCGCCGCTCACCGAGGCGCTGCCCGGGCTGGTCGAGGCGCATGCCGGCCGCGCACTGGTGGTCCTGGCCAGCGGTGACCCGATGCTGTCGGGCATCGGCACCACGCTGACCCGCCTGCTGGGCGCCGGGCGGGTGCGGGTGCTGCCGGCGCCGTCGTCGGTGTCGCTGGCCTGCGCCCGGCTGGGCTGGGCGGTCGAGGACACCGAGGTGGTCACGCTGGTCGGCCGGCCGATCGAGCTGCTGCACCCGCACGTGCAGCCCGGCCGGCGGCTGCTGGTGCTCGGGTCCGACGGCGAGACGCCGGCGCAGGTGGCGCGGCTGCTGTCCGATCGCGGCTACGGGCAGAGCCTGGTCACCGTGCTCGGCGGGCTGGGCGGCCCGGACGAGGAGGTGCGCACGGGTACCGCGGCCACCTGGTCGCAGCCGGCGCCGGCGCTGGTCGTCACCGCCGTCGAGTGCCGGGCCGACCGCGGCACCGCGCCGCTGCCGACCACCCCCGGCCTGCCCGACGGCGCCTACGAGTCCGACGGGCAGCTGACCAGGTCCGAGGTCCGGGCGGTCACCCTCGCCCGGCTGGCCGCCGTCCCCGGTCAGCTGCTGTGGGACGTCGGGGCCGGCGCCGGGTCGATCGGCATCGAGTGGATGCGCGCCCACCCGACCTGCCGCGCCGTCGCGGTGGAGGCCTCGGCCGAGCGGGCCGAGCGGATCGCCCGCAACGCCGGCCGCCTCGGCGTCCCGTACCTCCGGGTGGTGCACGGGCACGCGCCGGACGTCCTCTCCCGGCTGGGCGCCCCCGACGCGGTGTTCATCGGCGGCGGCCTCACCACGCCGCTGCTGGTGGAGACCTGCTGGGACGCGCTGCCGGTCGGCGGCCGCCTGGTGGCCAACGCGGTCACGGTGGAGAGCGAGGCGGTGCTCGCCCAGTGGCACGCGCGGGTCGGCGGGGAGCTGGTGCGGGTGGAGGTGCAGCGCGCCGAGCCGGTCGGGTCGTTCACCGGCTGGAAGCCCGCGATGCCCGTGACGATCTGGTCGGTGACCCGGTGGTGAGCAGCCATTAGCGCTACGAAGGACCTCCCGTGACGGTGCACTTCATCGGGGCCGGGCCCGGGGCCGCGGACCTCGTCACCCTCCGGGCGGCGCGGATCATCGCCAGCGCCCCGGTCTGCCTGTACGCCGGCGCGCTGGTGCCCCGCGAGCTGCTCGACACCGCCCCGCCCGGCGCCCGGCTGGTCGACACCGCCGACCTCGACCTCGACCGGATCACCGCCGAGCTGGTCGCCGCCCACGAGGCCGGCCACGACGTCGCCCGGCTGCACTCCGGTGACCCGTCGGTCTACAGCGCCGTGGCCGAGCAGATGCGCCGGCTCGACGCCGCGGGGGTGCCCTACGACGTCGTCCCGGGGGTGCCCGCCTTCGCCGCCGCGGCGGCCGCGCTCAAGCGGGAGCTGACCGTGCCCGGCGTCGGGCAGACCGTCGTGCTGACCCGCACCAGCGCCCGGTCCACGCCGATGCCGCCGGGGGAGGAGCTCGCCGCCTACGCCGCCACCGGCGCCACGCTCGTGCTGCACCTGGCCGTGCAGCGGATGGCCGAGCTCGCGCCGCAGCTGGCCGAGCACTACGGCCCCGACGGCCCGGTCGCCGTCGTCGCCCGGGCCAGCCGCGACGACGAGCTGGTGCTGCGCGGCACGCTCGCCGACATCGCCGGGCAGGTCGAGGCCGCGGGCGTGAAGCGGACGGCGGTCGTCGTCGTGGGCCCGGTGCTCACCGCGGAGCAGTTCCCCGACAGCCACCTCTACTCGACGACGAGATGTCGCTCCTAGGTGCGCCCGACGATCGCCCCCGCCCGGTCGATCACCACGACGTCGACCTCCACCGGGGCTCCCCGCAGCACGCCGAGCGCGGTCTCCCGGGCGCCGGCGGCCACCAGGTCGCCCAGCGGGAGCCCGGCCGCCTGGCACTGCCGCAGCGCGTCGAGCGCGGTGTTGGCGCCGCGCACGCCCTCGACGAGCGCCGGGGAGCCCCCCGCGGACGCCACCCGGGCGGCGAGGGAGTCGAAGGACACCTGGGAGCGGCCCGAGTGCAGGTCGAGGTGACCGTCGGCGAGCTTGGCCAGCTTGCCGATGCCGCCGGCCACGGTCAGCCGCGGCACCGGGTGGCGGCGCAGGTACTTGAGCACCGCGCCGGCGAAGTCGCCCATGTCGAGCAGGGCGTCCTCGGGCAGGCCGTGGAGCTCCTGGACCGTCTTCTCGCTGGTCGACCCGGTGCACCCGGCCACGTGGGTGTGCCCGGCCGCGCGGGCGACGTCGATGCCGCGGCGGATCGAGTCGATCCACGACGAGCACGAGTACGGGACGACGACGCCGGTCGTGCCGAGCACCGACAGCCCGCCGAGGATGCCCAACCGCGGGTTCCACGTCCTCCGCGCGAGCTCCGCGCCGTTCTCGATGGACACCTCGACGACGACGTCGCCGCTGCCGCCGTGCCGTGCCGCCACCGCCGCGACGTGCTCGCGGATGAACTGCCGCGGCATCGGGTTGATCGCCGGCTCGCCGACCGCCAGCGGCAAGCCCGGCTTGGTCACGGTGCCCACGCCCTCGCCGGCGCGGAAGACGACGCCGCTGCCCGGCTCGCCGTGCGTCACCCGCACGCCGACCAGCGCGCCGTGGGTGACGTCGGGGTCGTCGCCGGCGTCCTTCACGATCGCGGCGCTGGCCGCCTCGGGCTCCAGCGACTCGCGGGCCAGCGCGAACGACGGGTGCCGGTCGTTGGGCAGGTCGATGGTCACCGGGTCGGGGAACTCGCCGGTGAGCAGCGCCGTGTAGGCCGCGGTGGTGGCCGCCGTCGCGCACGCGCCGGTGGTCCAGCCGTGCCGCAGCCCGGAGGCGCCGTCCCTGCTCACCGGCCCATGATCCCCGGGCGGGCACCGTGAGCGGGCAGGTGCTGGTCCTCGGCGGCACCGGGGAGGCGCGGCGGCTGGCCGCGGCGCTGGTCGCCCGCGGGGTGGACGTGCTCTCCAGCCTCGCCGGGCGGGTGACCGACCCGGTGCTGCCCGAGGGCGGCGTGCGGGTCGGCGGGTTCGGCGGCGCCGACGGGCTGGCCGGCTGGCTGGCCACCCACCGGCCGCGGGCCGTCGTCGACGCGACCCACCCGTTCGCCGCCCGGATCACCGCGAACGCGGCGGCCGCGGCGCGGCGGCAGGGCGTGCCGCTGCTGCGGCTGCAGCGGCCGGGCTGGACGCCGGGGCCGGGGGACCGGTGGACGTACGTGGACTCGCTGGCCGAGGCGGCCGCGGCGGTCCGGGACGCCGGCACGGTCTTCCTCACCACCGGCCGGCAGGGCGTCGGCGCGTTCGCGGCGCTGCCCGGGCGGGTGCTGGTGCGCTCGGTCGACCCGCCGGACGAGCCGCTGCCCGCGGGCGCGGTGCTGCTGCTCGCGCGGGGACCGTTCACGGTCGAGGAGGAGGTCGCGCTGCTGCGGGAGCACGGCGTCGACGTCGTCGTGACCAAGGACTCCGGCGGGCACATGACCGAGGCCAAGCTGGTCGCCGCCCGGCAGCTCCGGCTGCCCGTGGTGCTGGTCCGCAGGCCGCCGCTGCCGGCGGGCGTCGACGTGGTGCGCACGGTGGACGAGGCGGTGGCCTGGATAACCCGTTGAGACGCGACGGTGCCGGAACGCAGGATGGCCCCTCGTGGAACCGATGACCGAGCAGCAGGTGCGGCGCTCCTTCGTCAACTGCTCGAAGGGCGAGGCGAACTCCGCCACGCTGCCGCGCGACCTCGCCGACCTGCCGTGGGACGAGCTCGAGGTGCTCGGCTGGCGCGACCCGAAGGCGCCGCTGCGCGGCTACCTCGTCGTCCAGCGGGAGGGGGAGCCGGTCGGGATCGCGCTGCGGGCGGCCGACACCCGGATGTCGGTGCGCCGCACCGTCATGTGCCTGCTGTGCCGGTCGACGCACTCCGGCGACGCCGTCTCGCTGTTCACCGCGCGCCGCGCCGGGGAGGCCGGCCGCAACGGCAACACGGTCGGCACCTACGTCTGCGCCGACCTCGGCTGCGCCGCCCGCGCGCGCGCCGAGATCCCGCCGTGGCTGCGCGACCGCGACCCGGTGGAGGTGGGCGAGGAGCGGGCCGCCGAGCTGCGGGAGCGCGTGGAGGAGTTCCTCGACGCCGTGCTGCGGTGACCCCGCCGGTCCCGGCAGCGGGAGGACACTGCCTGCCCTGACCGCTCGTGAGGGGAGGACGCCGCCCCGTGCCGCCCGGACGCCCTCCCCGCGTCGTGGCGCTCGCCGTCGCCGCCCTCCTGAGCGGAACGGCCTGCGACGGGTCGCCGCCGGACGGCGCGGCGGCCGGGACGGTGACGATCTCGATCGGTGAGCCGGTCGCCCCGTTGGTGCCCGGGGCGACCACCGAGGAGTCCGGCGGGCAGGTCCTCGAGTCGCTGTGGACGGGGCTGGTCGAGTACGGCCCGGACGGCGGGATCCGGTGGACCGGCGTCGCCGAGTCGGTCGAGTCCGCGGACGACACCACCTGGACGATCCGGCTGCACGACGGCTGGACCTTCCACGACGGCTCGCCGGTCACCGCGTCGTCGTTCGTCGACGCCTGGAACGCCACCGCCTGGGCGCCGAACGCGATGGGCGGGTCCTACGCCCTGGCCGACGTCGTCGGCTACACGGACCTGCAGGGCACCGACGGCGGGGAACCGGCCGCGCGGGAGATGAGCGGGCTGCGCGTCGTCGACGACCGGACGTTCACCGTGACGCTGACCGCGCCCTTCGCCTCCTTCCCCGTCACCCTCGGGCAGCGGGTGCTGTTCCCGCTCCCGGAGGCCTGGTTCGAGGACCCGGCCGGCTTCGGCCGCCGGCCGGTCGGCAACGGGCCGTTCCGGGCGGAGGGGGAGTTCGTCCCCGGCCGGGGCATCACGCTGCGGCGGTACGAGGACTACGCGGGCCCGCGCCCGGCCGCGGCCGAGGCGGTCGAGTACCGGGTCCACGTCGGCGAGGACACCGGGTACACCGAGCTGCTGGCGGGGGACCTCGACGTCCTGCCGGGCGCCTCGCCCGACGTGGCCGCCCGGGTGCGGAGCGACGACGGCGTCCGCGTCGTCGGCACCCCGACCGCGGGCCTCACCCACCTGGCGCTGCCGCTGTACGACGAGCGCTGGGCCGACCCCCGGGTCCGCCGGGCGCTGTCGCTGGCGATCGACCGCGCGGCCATCGCCGAGGCGCTGTTCGCGGGCACCCGGCGCCCGGCGGACGCGCTGGTCGCACCGGGGGTGCCCGGGCACCGGGACGGCGCCTGCGGGTACTGCGTCCTGGACGTCGACCGCGCGAACGCGCTGCTGGACGAGGCGGGCTTCGACCGCGGGCGGCCGGTGGAGCTGTGGTTCAACGCGGGCGCGGGCAACGACGCCTGGATCGAGGCCGTGGGCAACCAGCTGCGCAGCCACCTCGGGGTCGAGTTCCTCCTGCACGGGACGCTCGCCCCCGCGGAGTACCTCGGTCTGGTCGCCGAGCGGGGGATGACCGGCCCCTTCCGCCACGGCTGGGCCGCGGACTACCCGAGCCCGCGGAGCTTCCTCGAGCCGCTGTTCGCGTCCCGGGCGCACCCGCCGGCCGGGGCGAACCTGGCGTTCTACGCCGACCCGGCCTTCGACGCGCTGCTCGCCGAGGCCAACGCCGCCCCCACCGAGGAGGAGGCGCTCGCCGCCTACGACCGGGCGGAGGACGTCGTGCTGGAGGCCATGCCGGTCGTCCCGCTGTTCGTCGACGTGACGCAGACGCTGTACTCCGAGGACGTCGAGGACGTCGTGGTGGAGCCGTTCGGAGGGGTGGACACCAGCGCGATCAGACTGGCGCGGTGACCCCGCTCGTCCTGTTCGACCTCGACGGCACGCTGGTCGACTCGACGCCGGGCATCGCCGCCTCGGTGCGGGTCGCCGCGGCCGAGCTCGGCCTGCCCGAGCCGACGCCCGCGCAGCTGCGCGACATGGTCGGCCCGCCGCTGCAGGACGGCTTCGCCACGGTGCTCGGGGTCCCGCCGGCCGACGTCGGCCGGGCGGTGGCCGCCTACCGGGCGCACTACGCGGCCGGCGCGCTGCTCGACGTCGCCGTGTACGAGGGCATCCCCGGGCTGCTGGCCACCCTCCGCGACGGCGGGACGACGCTGGCCGTGGCGACCAGCAAGCCCGAGGTGTTCGCCGTCCGGGTGCTCGAGGCCACCGGCCTGCGGGCCGCGTTCAGCAGCGTGCACGGCGCCACCCTCGACGGCGCGGTGCGGCACAAGGACCAGGTCGTGGCCGCCGCGCTCGCCGCGCACCCCGCCCACCGGCCGGCCGCGCTCGTCGGCGACCGCGCGCAGGACGTGCTCGGCGCGGCGGCGCACGGGCTGGCGTGCGTGGGCGCGGGCTGGGGACCGGGCGGCCCGGGCGAGCTGGAGGGGGCCGGCGCGGCGGTCGTCGTCGCGACGCCGGGGGAGGTGCCGGCCGCGCTCGCGGCGCTCGACGGGTAGCGGACCGCCGTCCTGGCTAGTTACCCCATGTGACCGGGCCCGTTCCGCTGACCGATGCGCTGCAGGAGCTGCGCGACGCCGTCGCCGCGGCGCCGCTCGGCCTGGCCACCCCCGCGCGGGACGCGACCGCGCGGACCGCCCGGGCGGTGGTCGACCAGGTCGACGACTACCTGCTGCCCCGCCTGCGCGACCTCGACGCCCCGCTGCTCGCCGTCGTCGGCGGCTCGACCGGCGCGGGCAAGTCCACGCTGGTCAACAGCGTGCTGAGGGCGCGGGTGACCACGCCCGGGGTGCTCCGGCCGACCACCCGCGCCCCCGTGCTCGTCTGCTCGCCGGCCGACCTGCCGGCGTTCTCCGGCGACCGCGTGCTGCCCGGGCTGCCGCGCACGACCGGCGAGGGCGACGTCACCGGCGGCCTGCGGCTGGTGCCCAGCGGGGCGCTGCCGGCCGGGCTCGCGCTCGTCGACGCCCCCGACGTCGACTCGGTGGTCGAGGCCAACCGCGACCTCGCCGGACAGCTGCTGTCGGCGGCGGACCTGTGGGTCTTCGTGACGACGGCGGCCCGCTACGCCGACGCCGTCCCGTGGGACCTGCTGCGCACGGCGCAGGAGCGGGGCACCGCGCTGGCCGTCGTGCTGGACCGGGTGCCGCCCGAGGCGGTGACCGAGGTGGCCGCCGACCTCGCCGGGATGCTGCAGCGCGGCGGGCTGGCGTCGGCGCGGCTGTTCGTGGTCGAGGAGCGGCCGCTGCGCGACGGCTTCCTGCCCGAGGAGCAGGTGGCGCCGCTGCGCGACTGGCTGCGCGGGCTGGCCGCCGACCAGGAGCAGCGCGCCGCCGTCGTCCGGCAGACGCTGGCCGGGGCGCTGGAGAGCCTGGACGGGCGGGTGGCCGCGGTCGCGGACGGGGTGGACGAGCAGGCCGCGGCGGCGACCGCCCTCGGGAACGCCGCCGACGCCGCCTACGACGCGGCGCGGGACGCGGTCGGCGAGGGCGTGGGCAACGGCAGCCTGCTGCGCGGCGAGGTGCTGGCCCGCTGGCAGGACTTCGTGGGCACCGGCGAGTGGATGCGCTCGCTGCAGAACCGGGTGGGCCGGCTGCGCGACCGGCTGGGCGCCGCGCTCACCGGCCGCCCGACGTCGGCGGACTCGCTGCACGGCGCGCTGGAGTCGGGGGTGGAGACGCTGCTGCACGCCGAGGCCGGCCGCGCCGCCGACCGCACGGTGACGGCGTGGCGCGCCCTGCCCGGCGGTCCGGCTCTGGTCGCCGGGCGCGAGGAGGACCTCGGGTCGGTGTCGCCGGACTTCGCGCCCGCGGCCGCCGACGAGGTGCGCGACTGGCAGGGCCACGTGCTCGACCTGGTGCGCGAGGAGGGCGCGGGCAAGCGCTCGCAGGCGCGACTGCTGTCGTGGGGCGTCAACGGGGCCGGCGCGGTGGTGATGGTGGCCGTCTTCGCGTCCACCGCGGGCCTGTCGGGTGCCGAGCTCGCCGTCGCCGGCGGGACGACGGCGCTCGGGCAGCGGGTGCTCGAGGCGGTGTTCGGTGACGCCGCGGTGCGCTCGCTGGCCGCCCGGGCCCGCGCCGACCTCGACGCCCGCGCCGACCGGCTGCTGGCCGCCGAGCAGGACCGCTTCGACGAGCTGCTCGCCGTCGCCGCGGACGCCCCCGCCGCGGCGGAGGGGCTGCGCTCCGCCGTCGCCACGCTGGCGGCGGCCCGGGGGGCCGCCGCGTGAGGGGCCGCGGGCTGTCGCTGGCCGACCGGCTGGCCGCGCTGCGCGAGGCGGTCGAGGTCGCCGACGGGCGGCTGGAGGTGCCCGAGGTGGGCACCGCGCGGTCGCTGCTGGCCAAGGCCGGGGCCCGGGAGGCGCTGGGCGACGCGACCGTCGTCGCGCTGGCGGGGGCCACCGGCAGCGGCAAGTCCACGCTGTTCAACGCGCTGTCGGGGGCGGAGGTGAGCACGCCCGGCGTGCGGCGGCCGACCACCGGTGTCGCGCACGCGAGCGTGTGGGGCGACCCCTCCGCCGGAGCGCACGGCGCCGACCGGCTGCTCGACTGGCTGGAGGTGCCGCGGCGGCACCGGGTCGCCGACCCCGACCCCGCGCTCGACGGCCTGGTGCTGCTGGACCTGCCCGACCACGACAGCGTGCGGCTGGAGAACCGGCTGGAGGTCGACCGGCTGGTGCAGCTGGTCGACGTCCTGGTCTGGGTGCTGGACCCGCAGAAGTACGCCGACGACGCCGTCCACTCCCGCTACCTCGCGCCGCTGGCCGGGCACTCGGGCGTGCTGCTGGTGGTGCTCAACCAGGTCGACCGGCTCGACGAGGCGGCGGTCGCCGCGTGCCTGGCCGACCTGCGCCGGCTGCTCGACGAGGAGGGCCTGTCCGGGGTGCCGGTGCTGCCGACCGCGGCGTCCAGCGGCCTGGGCCTGCCGCAGCTGCGCGCCGAGCTGGGCCGCCGGGTGGGCGCGCGGAAGGCCGCCACCGACCGGCTGACCGCGGACGCCCGGGGCGCCGCCGCGGCCCTGGCCGCCCACTGCGCTCCCGACGCCGGCCGCGACCGCGGGCCGGACCGGGCGGCGCGGGAGGAGCTCGCCGGGGCGCTCGCCGACGCCGCGGGGGTGCCGGCCGTGGTCGGCGCGGTCGAGCGCTCGGCGGTCCGCAGCGGCGTGGCGCACACCGGCTGGCCGGTGCTGCGGTGGACGTCGAAGCTGCGGGCCGACCCGCTGGGCCGGCTCAACCTGGGCGACGAGCGCTCCCGGACCTCGCTGCCGCCGGCCGGGGCGGTGCAGCGGGCCGGGATGGATGCCGCGCTGCGCCGGGCCCGCGACGACGCCGGCCGCGGGCTGCCGCCGGCCTGGCGCGACGAGCTGCGCCGCACGTCGGAGGACACCGAGGATCGGCTGCCCGACCGGCTCGACCGCGCCGTCGCCGGCACCGACCTCGGCCGCGACCGGACGCCGCTGTGGCAGCGCGCGGTCGGGGGCCTGCAGTGGCTCCTGGCGCTGACCGCGCTGGTCGGCGCGCTCTGGCTGCTCGCGCTGGCCGGGCTCGGGCTGCTGCAGCTCGACGACGTCCTCCCGCTGCCGCGGGTCCAGGGCATCCCGCTGCCCACGCTGCTGCTGGCCGGCGGCCTGCTCGCCGGGCTGCTGCTGGCGCTGCTGTGCCGGCCGCTGGTGGCCGCGGGCGCCCGGCGCAAGGCGCGGACGGCGCGGCGCCGGCTCACCGCCCGGGTGGCGGAGGTGGCCGACGAGGAGGTGCTGGCGCCGCTGTCGGAGGCGCGCGCCGACCACGACCGCTTCTGCGCCGCGGTCGGTCGCGCACGATCCTGACGCCCCTCGGACCGCGACGGTGTGCGCCGACGCGGGGTTCCCACGCCGGGAACCCCGCGTGAGCGCACCCCGTCGCCCGGCGGCCGGACCTCAGGCGGCCAGCGGCTCCGACGGCTCGTCGGCGGGCACGGTGGCGGGAGCGCTCCGGTGCGACAGCCGCAGGCCCGCCGCCGCGCCCAACGCGAGCAGGATCACCACGGCGCCGTAGACCTCCGCGGTCAGCCGCAGCCCGACCGCGCCCGAGGCGATGCCCGCGGCGATCGCCGGGATGCTGAAGGCCAGGTAGCCGACGACGAAGACGCTCGACAGCAGGCCCGCGCGGTGGCCGGGCGCGACGCCCGCCGTCACCGTGGCCACCGTGCCGAGGAAGGCGGCCCCGAAGCCCAGGCCGGCCAGCCCGGAGGTCGCGAAGAACAGCCACAGCGTCCCGGTGGCCAGCGCGACCAGCAGGCCCGCGACGGCGACCGCGAAGACGACGCAGCCCCCGCCCATCGCCCGGCGGGGCGGCAGGTCACGGGCCAGCAGGCCGCCGAGGGCGGCCGCGCCCTGCATGCAGAGGATGAGCAGGCTGCCGACGAGGTGGTCCTGCACGCCGAAGACGCCGGCGGTCAGCGACGGCCCCAGGGACAGCACCAGCCCGCCCATCGCCCAGAGTGCGACCAGACACGGGACCCCGACGGCGAAGGCGCGCCGCTGCGGCCGCGGCACCTCGACCCGTGGGCGCAGCGAGGCCAGCGCCCCGGGCACCCGCGGGGAGGTCTCCGGCAGCAGCAGCGCCAGTCCGGCGCCCAGAACGAAGGCCACGGTCAGCACCCCGAACACCCACGGCGTGGGCTCCGCGACGCCCTCGATCGCCAGGCCCGCGCCCACCGCGCCCAGGGAGAGCCCCAGGCCCGGCGACACGCTGTTGAGCAGCGCGCCCAGCGGGCGCGCCGAGGGGCGCTGCAGGTCGAGCAGCGCCGCGCCGAGCGACCCGGTCAGCGCGCCGGTCGACAGCCCCTGCAGCGTGCGCGCGGCCAGCAGCCAGCCCACGCCGTCGGCGGCGAGGAAGACCGCCATCGCGACCGCCTGCAGCAGCAGCCCGGCGGCGAGCACCGGCCGCCGGCCGACGTGGTCGGACAGGCTGCCGACCACCAGCAGCGCGGCGAGCAGCGCGAAGGCGTAGATGCCGAACACCAGCGTCAGGACGCCGGCGCCGAAGCCGAACTGCTCCTGGTAGACGCGGTACAGCGGGGACGGGACGCCGGAGGCGGCCAGCACCAGCACGAGGAGTCCGGCCACCGACCAGAACGCGACCGGGCGGGGGAGGCGGGGCACGACAGTTGCCAAGGCCACCGACCCGGCCGGCATTCCCGTCAGGACGGGTAGCGGCGCGGCGTGTAGACCTGCCCGGCCGGCGTCACCCGCGTCTGCGAGGACCCGACCAGCAGCAGGCAGCGCATGTCGACCGTCTCCGGGTCGAGGTCGCGCAGCGTCGTCACCCGGACCTCCTCCTCCGGCCCGCCGACGTCCCGGCCGACGACGACCACCGTCTCCGGCTCGCGCACCTCACGCAGGGCGTCGAGCGCCTTGGCCAGCTGGTGCGGGCGCGCCCGCGACCGCGGGTTGTACAGCGCGAGCACCAGGTCGGCGGCTGCCGCGGAGCGCAACCGGTCCAGGACGACGTCGAGCGGCTTGAGCACGTCGGAGAGGCTGATGACGGCGAAGTCGTGGCCGAGCGGTGCGCCGACCCGCGACGCCACCGCCTGCGCGGCGGTCAGCCCGGGCAGCACCCGCACGCGGACGCCGGCGTGCTCCGGCTGTGCGGCCACCTCGAGCACCGCCGCGGCCATGGCGAACACGCCCGGGTCGCCGCTGGAGACCACCGCGACCCGCCGTCCGGACCGGGCCAGCTCCAGCGCGTGCGCGGCCCGCTCGGCCTCCACCCGGTTGTCGCTGGGGTGGCGGGTCTGCCGCGGGTTGGCCGGCACCCGGTCCAGGTAGGGGCCGTAGCCGACCAGGTCGTCCGCGGCGGCGAGCGCGTCGGCGACCTCGGGGGTGGTCCAGCCGCGGGCGCCGGGGCCGAGGCCGACGACGACGACCTCGCCGGTGCGCGGCGCGTCGTCCGGACGCTCCGACGCGTTCCCCGGCCCGGTGAGCGGCGAGGGCAGCAGCGCCAGGGAGAAGTAGGGGACGGTCGCGGGGTCGACGTCGGCCAGCGGCAGCGTGCGCTGGCGGTCGGTGGTGGCCCGCTCGACGTAGAGCGCGCGGTCGAGCACGCCGGCGGCCTCGAACGCCTCGCGGACCTGCGGGAACGTGCGGCCGAGCTTCACCACCGCGGCCGAGTCGGTGGTGGCCAGCCACTCGGCGAGCTCGTCGGCGGGCAGCGTGCCGGGCAGCACGGTGAGCACCTCGTCCCGCTCCACCAGCGGCCGCCCGACGACCGCCGCGGCGCCGCTGACGCTGGTCACGCCGGGCACCACCTCGGTCGGGTACCGGTGCGCGAGCCGCTTGTGCATGTGCATGTAGGACCCGTAGAAGAACGGGTCCCCCTCGGCGAGCACGACGACGTCGCGGCCGGCGTCCAGGTGCGCGGCCAGCCGGGCGGCGGCGGCCTCGTAGAACTCGTCGATCGCGCCCTGGTAGCCGCCGGGGTGGTCGGTGCCCTCGGTGGTGACCGGGTAGACCAGCAGCTCCTCGACCTGCCCCTCGCGCAGGTAGGGCGCGGCCAGCGCGCGGGCGACCGAGCGGCCGTGCCGCGCGGCGTGGAAGGCGACGACGTCGGCGGCGGCGATCAGCCGGGCGGCCTTGACGGTGACCAGCTCGGGGTCGCCGGGCCCCAGCCCGACGCCGTACAGGCGCCCGGTCACCCGGCGCTCCCGGCGGCAGGAACGGCCGTCTCCGACATCCCGGCGCTCACTCGACGTCGCTCGCGATCGCGTTCACCGCGGCCGCGGTCATGGCGCTGCCGCCCCGCCGGCCGCGGACCACGAGGAACGGCAGGTCGGAGGCGGCCAGGGCCTCCTTGGACTCGGCCGCGCCGATGAAGCCGACCGGGATGCCGACGACGGCGGCCGGGCGCGGCGCGCCCGCGGCGACCATCTCCAGCAGGTGGAACAGCGCGGTGGGCGCGTTGCCCACGGCGACGACCGCGCCGTCGAGCCGGTCGCCCCACAGCTCCAGCGCGGCGGCGGTGCGGGTGGTGCCGAGCGCGGCGGCCAGCGCCGGCACGCGCGGGTCGCCCAGGGCGCAGACGACGTCGTTGTCCTTCGGCAGCCGCCGGCGGGTGACGCCGGAGGCGACCATCTGCGCGTCGCACAGGACGGGCGCGCCGGCGTCGAGGGCCTCGCGGGCGAGCCGGACGACGTCGGGGCTCGCGGCGACGTCGCCGACCAGGTCGACCTGGCCGCAGGCGTGGATCATCCGGACGACGACCCGCGCGAGGTCCTCGGGCAGCCCGGCCAGGTCCGCCTCGGCGCGGATGGTCGCGAACGACTGCCGGTAGATCTCGGCGCCGTCCTTCTCGTACTCGTACATCGCCGAGGAGGCTACGGGGCCGGTCCGCGGGGGTAGCGCGGGCGCATCGGCGGGTAGCCGGACGGCATGGCCCTTCCCCGCCTGCTCGTCCTCGTCCTCGCCGGTGGTGCCGGTGGGCGCCTGCAGCTGCTCACCGAGCACCGCGCCAAGCCCGCCGTGCCGTTCGCCGGGGTCTACCGGTTGATCGACTTCCCGCTGAGCAACTGCCAGCACTCGGGGATCCCCGACGTGTGGGTGTCGATCCAGCAGCACCCGGCGTCGCTGGCCGACCACCTGGCCAACGGCCGGCCCTGGGACCTCGACCGCACCACCGGCGGGCTGATGACCCTCCCGCCGTTCCAGGGCACCGAGCGCGGCGGGTGGAACACCGGGACGGCCAACTCGCTGTGGCGGCAGGCCGAGCTCATCCGCCAGTTCGGACCGGAGGCGCTGGTCGTGGTCAGCGCGGACGCCGTCTACGAGCTCGACTACCGCGAGGTCGCCGAGGCGCACCTGCAGGCGGGCGCGGAGGTGACGATGGTGACCACCGAGGTCGCCGCCGACGACGCCTCGCGCTACGGCATCGTCGAGGTCGACGGCGACCGGGTGACCGGCTACGCCTACAAGCCCGACGAGCCGGCCACGACCACCGCCACCAACGAGGTGTTCGTCTTCGACCCGGGGCCGACGCTGGACCGGCTGGAGCAGCTGCGGTCGGAGGTGGGCGAGGAGGGGCTGGAGGACCTGGGCACCCACCTGCTCCCGGCGCAGACCCGCGACGGCGGCGCGCGGGCGTACCCGCTCAAGGGCTACTGGCGGGACGTCGGCACGGTCCCGGCGTACTGGGAGGCGCACCAGGAGTTCCTGTCGGAGGAGCCGCCGATCGACCTCGACGCCCCCGGCTGGCCGATCCACACCCGCGGCGGCCGGCACAGCGCGGCGCGGGTGCTCGACGACGGCCAGATCGAGAACAGCCTGCTGTCCGGCGGCACCCGGGTCTCCGGGAACGTCCGCGGCTCGGTGCTGTCCCCGGGCGTGGTGGTGGAGGCCGGTGCGACCGTCGTCGACTCGGTGCTGCTGCCCGGCGTGCGGGTGCGCTCCGGTGCGACGGTGACCCGCGCGGTGGTCGACGACGGGGTGGACGTCGGCCGCGGCGCCACGATCGGCGGCGACGGCGACGTCACGCTGGTCGGCCGTGCGGTGTCCGTCCCCGAGGGCACGGAGGTCGCCGCCGGCGCCCGCTACCCGGACCCCGACGAGAGCCGTTAGCGCTACGAAGGCGCGGACTCAGCCGACCCGGTACCCCGCGGGCGTCGCGACGACGTCGAGGACCTCGCCGCGGGGGCGGCCGCAGCGGCGCTCGCAGCCGGCCCAGTGCACGCGGACGCCATCCGGCACGGTCCCGGAGGCGACGGCCGCGGCGGCGTCGGCCCGGACGTCGGCCAGCGACCTCGCGCACCCCGGCCGGCCGGCGCACGCGGTGACCCGCGCCCACGGGCTCTCGGCGTCGAACACCACGCCGGTCCGGTACAGGTCGACGGCGGCGTCGTCCACGCGGTCCTCGGCCAGGTCGGGCACCACGACGCTGCGCCACGGGGTCAGCTGCACCTCGCCGGCCAGGGAGGCCAGCAGGTCGGCCTGGTCGGCGGAGAGCCGGCCCAGGGGGACGACGCCGATCAGTGCCGTGCGCCCGTCGGCCTGGGTCTCCGCGCCCACGGGGCCGGTCTCCGGTGCGGCGGGGACGGCGACCGGCGCGACCGGGGTGCCGCCCAGCCGCGCCGCCACCCGGGCCGGCCCGTCGTCGAGCTCGATCAGCCGCCAGGCGGTGCCGCCCTGGGCGGCGCGCTCGGTGAGGAAGGCGCGGGTGGCGGTGAGCAGCAGGCCGACGGCGTCCTCCGGTGCGGCGCGCAGCCCGCTGTCCGCCCCGCCCAGCAGCAGCGCCACCGAGGACGACGACAGCGCGAGCAGGCCGACGTCGCCGCCGAGCCCGGACACGTCCCCGCGGCCGTCGTCCAGCGTGGCCAGGTAGCGGCCCGGCAGCACGGCGAGGGCGGGGTCGGCGCACAGGCCGGCGTCGAGCGCGGCCACCCACGGCCGGGCGTCGAGCAGCCCGCCGGCGCGGCCGGTCAGCGCGCTGGCCAGCACGTTGCGCACCCGCTCGTGCGTCTCGCTGGGCAGCAGGCCGGCGCCGGCGAGCCGGTCGCCGAGCTCCCGGGCGGCGCCGGCGGCCAGCCCGCGCAGCTGCAGGTTGCCCCGGCTGGTCATCTCGAGGACGCCGTCGCCGAGGTCGCGCGCGGCGGCGGCGAGCACCCGCAGCTGGGCGGCGGTGAGCAGGCCGCCGGGCACCCGCACGCGGGCGAGCTCGCCGTCGGCGGCAGGGTGCGTCTGCAGCGCGCCGGGGCAGGCGTCGGCGCGGGGTCGGGGCGTCGTCATCGCGCCCGCGAGGCTACGTCGCTCCCGGGTCAGGACACCCCGAGCACCTCACCGGCCAGCTCGGCGGCCACCGGGTGCCCGAACAGCCCCGGCAGCCCGCCGGTGTGCACGAACACGGTCCGCTCGCCGGGCCGGACCGAGCCGTCGGCCACCGCGGCGGCCGGCCCGGCCAGCGCCTTGGCCGTGTAGACGCGGTCGAGCAGCAGCCCCTCCGTGCGGGCCGCCGTCCGCAGCGCGGTGACCGCCGCGTCGGTGCGGGCGCCGTAGCCGTCGCCCACCTGGTCGCGGCGCAGCCGCAGCCCCGCGGCCGCGCCGCCGAGCGCCGTCACCAGGGCCGCCACCCGCTCCGCCGGGTCGGGCACCGCCCCGGTGTCGACGCCGAGCACCCGCTCGGCGCCGAGCCCGGCCACCAGGCCGGCCATCGTGCCGCCCGCGACGACGACGTGCCGGGCGTCGGGCGCCTGCTCCCGCAGCTCGTCCGCGCAGGCCAGGTAGCCCCGCGCGCCGGTGGGCGAGGAGCCGCCCAGCGGCAGCACCGCCGGCACCTCGCCGGCGTCCCGCAGCTCCGCGGCCACCTCCGCCACCCGGGCGTCGACGTCGTCCGGGTCGCCGACCACCACGACCCGGGCGCCGAGCGCGCCCTCCAGCGCCAGGTTCCCGGGACAGGCAGCCGACGGCGTCCCGTGCAGCACCAGCACGGCGCGCAGCCCCAGCCGCGCGGTGGCCGCGGCGGTCGTCCGCGCGTGGTTGCTCTGCACGCCGCCGCTGGTGACCAGGACGGTCGCGCCGTCCCCGGCCGCCTCGGCGACGAGGTGCTCGAGCTTGCGCACCTCGTTGCCGCCACCGAGGTCGGTCAGGTCGTCCCGCTTCACCGCCAGGTCCCCCGGCCCCAGGCCGAGGGCGGCGGCGAGCCGCGGTGCCGGGTCGAGCGGGGTGGGCCAGTGCGCCAGGCGGACGGTCACCCCGCATCGTGCCGGGGTCAGGCGTCGCGGCGGGCCCGGTCGAAGGACATCCACACCTCGCGGCGCTCCTTGCGGCTGGTCACCTGCGCCATGGCGGCGACCCGGCGGCGCTGGTCGAAGGAGGCCACGTGCTGCACGACGGCGACCTCGGCGTCCCGCATGGCCCGCTCGGCGGCGAACTCGGCCGGCGTCGACGGGTACTCGTCGGCCGGGACCGGCGGCACCTCGTCCCGCTCGCGGGCGTACGGGCTGTCGGGCGGCAGGTTGCCGCTGACCCGGCCGTAGGCGCCGAGCAGGAGCAGCACCAGGCCTGCGGCGACGGAGAAGCCGACGTTGCTCAGCCGGAACGCCAGGAAGTTCAGCCCGGTGTTGAGCACCGCGAGGTTGGCCAGCGCCGACACCAGGAACAGCACCCCGATGACGATCATGACCGTCGAGGCGGTGCGGGGGCTGCGGAAGGCGGCGACGACCAGCACGGCGGCGGTGACCAGCGAGATCACCGACAGCAGGCCGTTGGACGACATGCCGAGGACGCGCTGGCCCTCGGTGGAGAAGAAGGCCAGGCCGTTGGCCAGGCCCAGGACGCCGAAGACGGCGATGATCCCGGCGACGACGAACGCGCCGGTGCGCTGGACGGCGTAGACGCGGTTGCCGTGCGCGGTGCCGGCAGAGGTGGACTCGGCGGGGGCGCTCTCGGCGGCGGTCCCGGCTGGGGCCGGCCCGGCGCCGGTGGGTGCGGTGTCAGCGGCGGGCGGGGCCGCGGCGGTGCGTGTGCGGTCGGCCGTCCGGTGGCGGTGCAGCGACAGGGCCATGGTCGTGCTCCTCGGGTCGGTGGTGCTGACATCCGTTGTTCCCAATCCGGTCGTGTCCGGATGCAGTTGGTTCCGGACCTTCTCGTCCCGGGCGTGTCGCGATCTCGGGAAGAGCGGGCGCCGCGCCGTCGTTCCGTCGGCGTGACCCAGCCGTTCAGCCCCGACCTGCACTCGGAGTTCCTCCGCGCCGACCTCTACCTCTCCATGGGGCAGCCCATCGAGGCCGCCCGCCTGCTCGAGCCGCTGGTCGAGGCCGAGCCCGGCAACGAGGCCGCCCTCGAGCTGCTGGCCCGCAGCTACTTCGGCTCGGCCCAGCTGCAGCGCGCGGAGACGGCGCTGCGCCGGCTGGTCGACCTCGCGCCGGCCAACGGGTGGGCCCGCCGCGCGCTGGCCCGCACCCTGGAGCGGCAGAGCCGCCGCGACGAGGCCGTCGCCCACCACCGCGTCGCCGACGCCCTGGGCGCCGCCTGACCGTTCCTGCTCGATCGCCGGCGGACGCTTGACCTCCAGTCGACTGGAGGTCCTAGCGTCCGCCGCGTGAGCATCGAGATGACGGCGTGGTCGGCGCTGTCCCGCGCGACGCACGCCCGGCCCGACCGCCGTGCCGTCACCCGGGCGACGCTGCGGCGGGTGCTCGCCTTCGCCCGCCCGCACCGGGCGCGGATCACCGGCTACGTCGCCGTCGGCGTCGTCGAGGCGGTGCTGACGGTGGCCTCGCCGCTGCTGGCCGGCCGGGTCGTCGACGCGATCGTCGACGGCGCCGCCACCTCGGTCGTCGTCGGCCTCGCGGTCACGATCGCCGCGCTCGCCGTCCTCGCCACCGCGCTCGGGCTGGTCGGCCGGTACCTGTCGGCGAGCCTCGGCGAGGGGCTGATCCTCGACCTGCGCACCGCCGTGTTCGACCACGTGCAGCGGATGCCGGTCGCCTTCTTCACCCGGACCCGCACCGGCGCGCTGGTGTCCCGCCTGGACAACGACGTCCTCGGCGCGCAGCGGGCGTTCAGCGACACCCTCTCCGGGATCGTCAGCAACACCGTCACGCTCGTCCTCGCGCTCGTGGCGATGCTGACCCTGTCCTGGCAGGTGACCGTGCTGGCGCTGCTCCTGCTGCCGGTGTTCCTGCTCCCGGCCCGCCGGATCGGCCGCCGCCTGGCCGCGCTGAGCCGGACCGCCGCCGTGGCCAACGCGGCGATGACCGGCCAGACGACCGAGCGGTTCTCCGCCCCCGGCGCGACGCTGGTCAAGCTGCTCGGCGACCCCGGCCGCGAGTCGGCCCGCTTCGCCGGCCGGGCACGGGCGGTCCGCGACGTCGGGGTGCGCACGGCGATGGTGCAGTGGGCGTTCATCAGCGCGCTCACCCTGGTCTCGGCGCTGGCGCTCGCCCTGGTCTACGGCCTCGGCGGCACGTACGCGCTGGCCGGCGCGCTCGACCCGGGCTCGGTGGTGGCGCTGGCGCTGCTGCTCACCCGGCTCTACGCGCCGCTGACCGCGCTGGCGAGCGCCCGGGTCGACGTCTCCTCGGCGCTGGTCAGCTTCGAGCGGGTCTTCGAGGTGCTCGACCTGGTGCCGCTGGTCCGCGAGCGCCCCGGCGCCGTCGACGTCCCCGACGGGCCGGTGTCGGTGGAGCTGGACGGCGTCACCTTCGCCTACCCGGCGGCCGACCGGGTGTCGCTCGCCTCGCTGGAGGACGTCGCCCGGCTCGACGGCCGCGGCGGCGTCGACGTGCTGCACGACGTCTCGTTCACCGTGCGGCCGGGGCAGGTGGTCGCGCTGGTCGGGTCCTCGGGCGCGGGCAAGTCGACGATCGCCTCGCTGGTGCCGCGCCTGTACGACGTCGACGCCGGCGCCGTCCGGCTGGGCGGCGTCGACGTCCGTGACCTGACCGCCGCCTCGATCCGGCGCACGGTCGGGGTGGTGACTCAGGACGGGCACCTGTTCCACGAGTCGCTGCGGGACAACCTGCTGCTGGCCGCGCCGGACGCCGGCGACGACGACCTGTGGGACGCCCTCGCCCGCGCCCGGCTGGCCGACCTGGTCCGCGCGCTGCCCGACGGCCTGGACACCGTCGTCGGCGAGCGCGGCTACCGGTTCTCCGGCGGCGAGCGTCAGCGGCTGACCATCGCCCGGCTGCTGCTAGCCCGCCCGCGCGTGGTGCTGCTCGACGAGGCGACCGCCCACCTCGACGCCACGTCGGAGGCCGCGGTGCAGGCGGCCCTCGACGAGGCGCTCGAGGGGCGGACGGCGATCGTCATCGCGCACCGGCTGTCCACCGTGCGCGCGGCCGACTGCATCCTCGTGCTGGAGGGCGGCCGGGTCGTCGAGCGCGGCCGGCACGAGGACCTGCTCGCCCTCGGCGGCCGCTACGCCGAGCTGTACCGCACCCAGTTCGGCCGGCCACTGGCCGCCTGAGGCTCAGCCCGCCGGGGACAGGCGCACCAGCGCGATCCGGCGGGACACCCTCGCCTGGTAGGCGTCGTAGGTGCCGCAGTTCGCCATGAGCGCGGCCCACAGCCGCGGCCGGTCGGCGTCGCCGACCTCGCTCGCGGTCACCGCCCACCGCCGGCCGCGCACCTCCACCTCGCCGCGCGGGTCGGCCTGCAGGTTCAGCCACCACTGCGGCTCGGCGTCGATGCCGCCGTTGGACGCCGCCACCACCAGGTCCCGGCCGTCGCGCACGTGCAGCAGCGGCGTCGTGCGCGGCTGCCCGGTGCGCCGGCCCCGGCAGGTCACCAGGACGACGTCGCCGCCGCGGAAGCGGTTGCCGACCCGGCCGCCGGTGCGGCGCAGCAGCGCGGTGTGCAGGGCCGCCACGTGCCGGGACAGCACCGTGGCGGCGCGGTCGGCGCGGGACAGGGCGGTGCTCGTCGTCGCGGTCACCGGGCGGTCCCGGACAACCGCACGTCCCGCAGGGCGGCGCGCCGGCCGAGGAACCGGGCGACGGCGAGCAGCGCCGGGTGCGGCACCGGCAGGCGGTTGACCGCCTCGTCCGGGATGGCCGACACCGTCCAGCCCAGCGCGCCGACGATCTCGGTCGGGCGGTACTCCTTCGCGAAGACCTCGCGGTCCAGGCGGTCCTAGTCGGCCGGCGTCAGGTGCCGCAGCACCTGGGTCATCCCGTCGCTCTCCTCGTGGGCGAGGTGCGCGCCCAGCCCGTCGCGCAGCGCCACCGTCCGCCGGGCGAGCTCGTCCCGGGTGGCGGCGTCGCCGCGGCCGGCGGCCAGGGCCTGCAGCCCCGCGGTGACCGCGGCCAGCGCCGGGTCGATGCCCGCGTGCTCGGCCTCCAGGGCGTCGAGGACGGCGCGGTCGGCGCCGCGCTCGGCCAGCAGCGGCCACAGCCCCGCGTCCTCGCCGGAGTGGTGCTTGTGCAGGTAGGAGCCGAACTGCGCGAAGCGGCGGGCCAGCCGCCGCCACCGCCGCCGGTCGGCGACGGCCACCGTGGGGACGACGGCGGCGAACGCGTCGAGGTCCCGGCGGAAGGCGCGGTGCACGACGTACATGGCGGCCAGGTCGACCGGGCCGTCGAGCGCGACTACGCGGCGACGACGATGCGCGACGTCGCCGCGGCCGCCGGGGTCTCGGTGCCGACCGTGTTCGCGCAGAACGGGAAGGCGGCGGTGCTGCTCGCGTGCGTCGACCGGGCGCTCGTCGGCTCCGACGACGAGCGCCCCGTCCGCGAGCTGGGCCCGTTCGCCGAGCTGCTCGCCGCGCCCGACCGGGCCGGCCGGCTGGCGGCGCTGCACCGGCTGGCGCTGCGGACGACCGCCGCCACGCTCCCGATGCAGGACGTCTTCGCCGCCGCGGCCGCGGTCGACCCGGAGGTCGGGGCGGCGTACGCCGACTACGAGCGCCGGCGGCGCGCGGACACGACCGCGCTGGTCGAGGCGTTCGCCGGCGACCTGCGGGCCGACCTCGACGTCGAGGCCGCCGTCGACGTCGCCTGGTCGGTGTTCTCCCCGCAGACGCAGTCCCGGCTGGTCCGCGGCTGCGGCTGGCCACCGGAGCGCTACGCCGACTGGGTGCCCGGCGCGCTGGAGCGGCTGCTGCTGCGCTGACGGTGTCGGTGCTCCGTGCCAGGGTGCCGCCCGTGCCCACGCTCGACGAGGTGACCGCCGCCGTGCGCGCGGCCTGGTGCCGGGAGACCTGCGACGACAGCGACCTCGCCGACTGGACGCCGGGCAACCCCGCGCGCGGCCAGTGCGGCGCCACCGCGCTCACCGTGCACGACCTGCTCGGCGGCGAGCTGCTGCTGGCCGAGGTGCGCCGGACCGACGGCTCCCGGCAGGGCGTGCACTGGTGGAACCGGCTGCCCGGCGGCCGCGAGGTCGACCTCACCCGCGGGCAGTTCACCCCGCACGAGGTCGTGGGTGAGCCGCGGGTCGTCGTCCGCCCGCCCGGCCTGCCCGGCTACAACCGGGCGCAGTACCTCCGGCTGCGCGGGGCGGTGCTCGACGCCCTCGGTCGGACGACCGGCGACCAGCAGCCCCCCGACCGGGCCGACGACGCAGGTGGTCGCCGACCGGCACCGGACGCGACCGGACGGGAACCGGGCTCCGGAATGAAGTAAGGGCAGGCTAACCTGACCACGAGTTGATCACCGAGGTCAGGAGCCGACCGTGCTGCCCCACCCCCTCCGGAACCGCGCGCGGCGTGTGTCGCTGACCGCGGCCGCCGCCCTCCTCGTCACCGGGCTCGCCGCCTGCGGCGGGACCGCCGGCGACGAGCCCGCGGCCCCGGCCGCCGACGGCGCCTGGCCGGTCACCATCGAGAACAGGTTCGGCACCACCGAGATCCCCGCCGAGCCGCAGCGCGTGGTCACCGTCGGCTTCAACGACCAGGACTTCGTGCTGGCCCTGGGCGTCACCCCGGTCGGCGAGCGCGAGCTCCTGGGCGACTACGACGCCACGACCCGTCCCTGGGCGCAGGAGCAGCTGCCGGACGAGGAGATCCCGACCGTGGGCGGCGAGGAGATCGACCTCGAGGCCGTCGCCGCGCTCGAGCCCGACCTGATCGTCGGCGTGTACTCCTTCATGGACGAGGCGGACTACGAGCAGCTGTCGGGCATCGCGCCGACGCTCGCGCAGACCGGCGAGTACGCCGACGGCGCCACCCCGTGGCAGGAGCAGACCCTCCTCGTCGGTCGGGCGCTCGGCCGCGAGGACGAGGCGCAGCAGCTCGTCGACGACGTCGAGGGCCGGTTCCGGCAGGCGGTCGAGGAGAACCCGGACTTCGCCGGCAGCTCGCTCGCCGTGGACCTGACCGGCGTCGGCTCGGGCCACTACCTCCTCGGCGCTGACGACCTGCGCACCCAGTTCTTCACCGACCTCGGCTTCACCGTCCCGGAGACCAGCACCGACGTCAGCCAGGAGCGGCTGGACCTGCTCGACGCCGACGTGCTCGCGGTGAACGGCTACGACCAGGCCGCCGCGGACGGGGACGCGCTGTTCTCCGCCCTCGACGTGGTGACCCAGGGCCGCACGGTCCTGCTCGGCGGCTACTCCGGTGACGTGTCCGCCGCGCTCGGCTTCGGCAGCCCGCTCTCGCTGCCCTTCCTGCTGGACGAGGTGGTGCCGGCCCTGGCCGCCGCCGCGGACGGCGACCCGTCCACCACGGTCCCGGTCCTCGGCTGAGGTCCCCGCCCCGCCCCGGCCACGCGGCCGGGGCGGGCCGGCCCGGGCGGTACCGTCTCCCCATCACGGCAGTGCGCGCAGGAAGCCGGTGCGAGCCCGGCGCGGTCCCGCCACTGTGACCCCGGGCGACCGGGGGAGCCAGACACTCCGGCTGCCGTGCCCGACGGCCCGGGGCGCGGACCCCGAGTGAGGACGCTGCGTGTTCGCCCTGCTCTCCACCAGTGACACCGACCTGCTCTCCGCCCGCGCCAGCGGGGCCGACTGGCGGCTGGGCAACCCGGTCCGGCTCGGTGCCGACGGCATCGCGGCGCTGACCGAGGGCGCGCAGCTCGTCGTCGTCCGGATCCTCGGCGTGCGGCGGCAGTACGAGGAGGTGCTCGCGCCGCTGCTGGCCGGGCCGGCGCCGGTCGTCGTCCTCGGCGGGGAGCAGGTGCCCGACGCCGAGCTGATGGAGCTGTCCACCGTCCCGATGGGCGTGGCCACCGAGGCGCACGCCTACCTGGCGCAGGGCGGCCCGGACAACCTGGTGCAGCTGCACCGGTTCCTCTCCGACACCGTGCTGCTCACCGGCGAGGGCTTCGAGCCGCCGTCGGTGGCCCCGGACTGGGGCGTGCTGGAGCGCGCGGGCCGGGGCAGCGGCCCGCGGATCGCCGTCCTCTACTACCGGGCGCACCACCTGGCCGGGAACACCGCGTTCGTCGACGAGCTCTGTGGCGCTGTCGAGTCCGCCGGCGGGCAGGCGCTGCCGGTGTTCGTGAGCTCGCTGCGCAGCGTCCCCGCCGACCTGCTCGACGTGCTGCGCACCGCCGACGCGCTCGTCGTCACGGTGCTCGCCGCCGGGGGCTCCCGCCCGGCCACCGCGTCCGCCGGCGGGGACGACGGCGCCTGGGACGTCGGCCAGCTCGCCGCGCTCGACGTGCCCGTCGTCCAGGGGCTGTGCCTGACCCGCTCGCGGGCGGAGTGGCTGGCCGACGACGACGGCCTCTCGCCGCTCGACGTCGGCAACCAGGTGGCCATCCCCGAGTTCGACGGCCGGCTGATCAGCGTGCCGTTCTCCTTCAAGGAGACCGACGCCGACGGACTGACGCACTACGTCGCCGACCCCGAGCGGGCGGCGCGGGTGGCCGGCACCGCGGTGGCGCACGCCCGGCTCCGGCACACCCCGCCCGCGGAGCGCCGGGTGGTGCTGATGCTGTCGGCCTACCCGACCAAGCACGCCCGGATCGGCAACGCCGTCGGCCTGGACACCCCGGCGTCGGTGGTGCGGCTGCTGGCCGCGATGCAGGGGCAGGGCTACGACATCGGCCCGTTCGACGGGCCCGACGCGCTGCCCGGCGTCGCCGACCTCGACGGCGACGCGCTGTTCCACGCGCTCATCGCCGCCGGCGGGCAGGACGCCGACTGGCTGACCGAGGAGCAGCTGTCAGGCAACCCGGTGCGCATCCCGGCCGCGGAGTACCAGCGGTTCTTCGACACGCTGCCGCAGGACCTCCGCGACGCGATGGTCGAGCACTGGGGCGAGGCGCCGGGCTCGCTGTTCGTAGACGGCGACGACGTCGTCTTCGCGGCGCTGCGCGCGGGCAACGTCGTCGTGATGGTGCAGCCGCCGCGCGGCTTCGGCGAGAACCCGATCGCGATCTACCACGACCCGGACCTGCCGCCCTCGCACCACTACCTGGCCGCCTACTGGTGGCTGCGGTCGGTGTTCGGGGCGCACGCGCTGGTGCACGTCGGCAAGCACGGCAACACGGAGTGGCTGCCGGGCAAGACGGTCGGGCTGTCGGCCTCCTGCGGGCCCGACGCCGCGATCGGCGACCTGCCGCTGGTCTACCCGTTCCTCGTCAACGACCCGGGCGAGGGCTCGCAGGCCAAGCGCCGGGCGCACGCCACGCTGGTCGACCACATGGTGCCGCCGATGGCGCGCGCCGACTCCTACGGCGACATCGCCCGGCTGGAGCAACTGCTCGACGAGCACGCCAACGTGGCCGCGATGGACCCGGCGAAGCTACCCGCCGTCCGGGCGCAGATCTGGACGCTGCTGCAGGCCGCCAAGCTCGACCACGACCTGGGGCTGGCCGAGCGGCCGGAGGACGACCACTTCGACGAGATGATCCTGCACGTCGACGGCTGGCTCTGTGAGATCAAGGACTCGCAGATCCGCGACGGCCTGCACGTGCTCGGCGTCCCGCCGTCGGGTTCCGACCGGGTGGACCTGGTGCTGGCGGTGCTGCGCGCGCGGCAGATCTGGGGCGGTGCCGTGGCGCTGCCCGGCCTGCGGGAGGCCCTGGGGCTGACCGAGGACGGCTCGGCCGGGCGCGTGGCCACCGATCTCGTCGAGGCGCAGGCGCACGCGCTCGTCTCGGGCATGGAGCAGGCCGGCTGGACGATCGGCGCCGTCGGCCCGGTCGTGCGGGAGGTGCTCGGGCGCGAGGACTCCGCCGTGGCCGACGTCCTGCGATTCGCCGTCGACGAGGTGGTGCCGCGGCTGGAGCGGACCACCGACGAGCTCGACGCCACGCTGCACGCCCTCGACGGCGGCTACGTGCCGGCCGGGCCGTCGGGCTCGCCGCTGCGCGGGCTGGTCAACGTGCTGCCGACCGGGCGGAACTTCTACTCGGTGGACCCGCGCGCGGTGCCCTCTCGGCTGGCGTGGGAGACCGGCCAGGCGATGGCCGACTCGCTGCTGGAGCGCTACCGGGCCGACACGGGGGAGTGGCCGCGCTCGGTCGGGCTGTCGGTGTGGGGGACCTCGGCGATGCGGACCTCCGGCGACGACGTCGCGGAGGTGCTCGCGCTGCTCGGCGTCCGCCCGGTGTGGGACGACGCGTCGCGGCGGGTGACCTCGCTGGAGCCGGTGCCGCTGCAGGAGCTCGGCCGGCCGCGGATCGACGTCACGGTGCGGATCTCGGGCTTCTTCCGGGACGCCTTCCCGCATGTGGTGACCATGCTCGACGACGCGGTGACGCTGGTCGCCGGGCTCGACGAGTCCCCCGAGCAGAACTTCGTGCGGGCGCACGTCGACGCCGACGTCGCGGAGCACGGCGACCGGCGGCGGGCCACGGCCCGGGTGTTCGGCTCCAAGCCCGGCGCGTACGGGGCGGGGCTGCTGTCGCTCATCGACTCCCGCGACTGGCGCGGCGACGCCGACCTCGCCGAGGTGTACGCGGTGTGGGGCGGCTACGCCTACGGCCGCGACCTCGACGGCGTGCAGGCGCGGCCGGACATGGAGGCGGCGTACCGGCGGATCGCGGTGGCGGCGAAGAACGTCGACACCCGCGAGCACGACATCGCCGACTCCGACGACTACTTCCAGTACCACGGCGGGATGGTGGCGACGGTCCGCGCGCTGACCGGGCGTGCGCCGGCCGCCTACATCGGCGACTCGACCCGGCCCGAGCAGGTGCGCACCCGGTCGCTGACCGAGGAGACGTCGCGGGTGTTCCGCGCCCGGGTGGTCAACCCGAAGTGGCTGTCGGCGATGCGCCGGCACGGCTACAAGGGCGCGTTCGAGCTAGCCGCGACCGTGGACTACCTGTTCGGCTACGACGCCACGACCGGCGTGGTGGCCGACTGGATGTACGAGAAGCTCACCGAGACCTACGTGCTCGACCCGGAGAACCGCGAGTTCATGGAGCGGTCCAACCCGTGGGCGCTGCACGGCATCGCCGAGCGGCTGCTCGAGGCGGTCGACCGGGGCATGTGGGCCGAGCCGGACCCGGCGCTGCTGGCCGGGCTGCGGCAGGCCTACCTCGACACCGAGGGCGACCTGGAGGGTGGCGAGACGCCGGCGCAGTCGGGGGCGTCGGCCTGAGCTGGGATGATCACGGATCGTGACGACGCGCGGCACCGATCCGGAAACGGGACGGGTCGTCCGTGCGGCCGGGTAGTCGATCACCATGGGCATCCTCAACCGACTCCTGGGCACTGCTGAGACCACGGCTCGTCGCGGAGCCGCCGGGGGCCGCGCCGCCGCCGGCCGCGCCGCCGGGCGCGGAACGGGCGGCCGGGGCGCCGCCGGGCGCCGGGTGCCGTCCGGCCGCGGCATGGGCCGCTCCAAGATGGCGACCCCGACGCCGACCCGGCGCTTCGGCCGCGGCAAGCCGACGACCGCCGCCTCCGGCGGGCTGAGCCGCCTGCTCGGCTCGCTGACCGGCCGGCGCTGAACGGCGGGCTGACCTCCTAGGCCACCGAGGCGGCGGCGACCAGCAGGACGACGGTCGCCGCCGCCTCGCCCATCGCGCCCATCACGTCCCCGGTGACGCCGCCGAGGCGGGCGGTCGCGCGGGCGCGGACGAGCTCGGCCGCGAGCAGGCCGGCCACCGCGGCCCCCGCCAGCGCCGCCGCGGTCCCCGCGCCGCCGGCTACCCACCCTGCCGCGGCCGCGCCCCCGACCACGAGCAGCACCCACCCCGCGAGCCAGGGCGCCGACACGGTGCCGGCCACCGCCCGCCCCAGCGACGAGCCCTCGGCCGTGGGCGTGCCGGGCAGCCCGGTGCGGGCCATCGCCAGCCGCGCCACGACCACCGCCGTCCACAGCGCGAGCCAGCCGCCGCCGGCCGCCAGCAGCGCCGCGCCCGCCGCCGCCTGCAGCAGCAGCGCGAGAACCAGCGTCACCACCCCGAACGGGCCGACGTCCCCCTGGTGCATGACCTGCAGCCCCCGCTCCCGGCCGCGCAGCGGACCCAGGCCGTCGGCGGTGTCGGCCAGGCCGTCCAGGTGCAGCGCCCGGGTGAGCGCCGCCAGCAGCGCCAGCGCCGCCACGGCCCCGGTCAGCGGGGACACCAGGTGCGCGCCGAGCACGCCGACCCCGGCCGCGGCACCGCCCAGCACCAGGCCCACCAGCGGCGCCCACGGCAGCACCCCGCGGGTGGACGTCGTCCCCGCGGCGGGGACGCGGACCACGGTCAGCAGCGCGACCGACTCCAGCGGGCCGGCCCACCTCGGCCGGTGCGTCACCGCAGCCGCTGCGGCAGGCCGGCGACGACGAACCACACCTCGTCGGCGGTGCCGGCCAGCCGCTGGTTGGCCTCGCCCAGGGTGTCGCGGAACAGCCGGCCCGCGCGGGTCTCCGGCACCACGCCCAGGCCCACCTCGTCGCTGACCGCCACCACGTGCGCCGGGGTCATCGCCCAGGCGTTGACCAGCGCGTCGACCCGGCCGGCCAGCCGGTCGAGGGCACCCGGGTCGTCGGTCCAGACGCCGGTCTCGTCCATGAGCGCGGCGACCCACGTGGTCACGCTGTCGACCAGCACCGTCCCGCCGCGCAGCAGGTCGCTCGGCGCCGTCGTCTCCAACGTCGTCCAGCCGGCCGGCCGGCGGGCGCGGTGCGCGGCGACCCGCCGGGCCCACTCGGCGTCGTCCGGGACCGGCGTCGAGGTGGCCAGGTAGACGACGTCGGTCCGGTCGGCGACCAGCGACTCGGCGTGCGCCGACTTGCCCGACCGCGACCCGCCCAGCACCAGCACCCGGGCCATCAGGCGGCCGCCGTCGCGAGCTCCAGCCGGGTGACCGTGCCGTTGTGCGGCGTCACCGCCGGCAGCTCCGCGGGACCCAGCCCGGCGGCGACCGCCTGCGCGGCCCGGATGGTGTCGCCGTGGGTGACCAGCGCGACGACGTCGGCCGGCGGGTCCGCCCGCAGCCGGTCGAGGAGGGCCGCGACCCGGGCGTGCAGGTCGGCCAGGCTCTCGCCGCCCTCGGCCGCCCAGTGCGGGTCGGTCCAGTCGACGACGTCCCACAGCTCCCGCGACGGCCGGCCCTCGAGCACGCCGTAGCCCTGCTCGCGCAGCGCCGGCGTGGTGGTGAACGCCAGCCGGGTCGCGGCCGCGCAGTGCTCGGCGGTCTGCACCGCCCGCAGCAGGTCGCTGGACAGCATCGCGCCCGGCCCGAGCGCCGCGAGCGCGCGGGCCGCCGCCCGCGCCTGGTCGTGCCCCTGGTCGGTGAGCGGGACGTGCGCCGTCTGGCCCTGCATGAGCCCGGCGGCGTTCCAGGTGCTCTGGCCGTGCCGGACGAGGAGGAGGGTGAGGGGGCGGGCCATGGTGGTCGCCGAGCGTAGGGCAGGCGGGCGCGGGCCCCGGTGCCGGTGCTCGTACCGTCGGGACGTGACCATCCCCGTCCGTCCCGGCGCCGGCCGTCCCGGCGCCGGCCGTCCCGGCGCCGGCCGTCCCGCCGCCGCGCCGACCGGCCCCGACCCGCTGGCCCCGCTGCTCGACCTCCCCGGGGTCCGGGAGGCCGCCGACGCCGCCCGCGCCGGCATCGACCGGCTGCTGGCCCACCGGCTCATGCGCAACCGGTCGGCCGAGGTCAGCACCGAGTCGGCGCTGCGCGGGGCCCGCGCGTCGGCGGCGCTCGACGGCGTCGACGTCCCGCTGGCCGACCTGCGCGCGGGCTCGGTCGACGACCCCGTCGTGCAGGGCTCGCTGCGGGTGTCCGTGGGGCTGGGCTCGCTGGTCGACACGTGGGCGAGGGCCCCCGGGCAGGTGCTCGCCCGGCTGCACGTGCTGGCCGCCGCCGACCTCACCGACCCGGCCGGCCTCGGCCGCCCCGGCCCGCACGCCGGCCCGCGGCTGTCCGGCCTGTTCCAGGTGGTGACCGGGACCTCGACCGTGCCCGCGGTGCTGGTGGCCGGGCTGGTGCACGGCGAGCTCGCCGCCCTGGCGCCCTTCGGCACCGCCGACGGCGTCGTCGCCCGGGCGGCGGCCCGGCTCACCACCATCGGCCGCGGCCTGGACCCCAAGGCCGTGTCGGTGCCCGAGGTCGGCTTCGTCGAGCTGGGCGCGGACGCCTACCGCGAGCGGCTGGCCGGCTACGCCGCGGGCGGTCCGGACGGCGTCGCCGCCTGGCTGGTCCACTGCTGCCGCGCCACCGAGCTCGGCGCCCGCGAGGGGCTGGCCATCGCCGAGGCGATCCTGCGCGGCTGAGCGGCCCGCCCTGCGCCCGGTCCGGGCGCGGCGCAGAGTGGGGGGATGCGCCACCTCGACGTCGACGGGCTCGGCCGGGTCAGCCGGATCGGGCTGGGCACCTGGCAGTTCGGCTCCCGCGAGTGGGGATACGGCGAGGGGTACGCCCAGGGAGCCGCGCGCGACATCGTCCGCCGGGCGCGGGACCTCGGCGTCACCCTGTTCGACACCGCGGAGATCTACGGCTTCGGCCGCAGCGAGCGCATCCTCGGCGAGGCACTCGGGGAGGACCGCGGCGAGGTCGTCGTCGCCTCGAAGGTCTTCCCCGTGGCGCCGTTCCCGCCGGTGGTCCGGTCCCGGTTCGAGGGCAGCGCCCGGCGGCTCGGCCTGCGGCGGATCCCGCTGTACCAGGTGCACCAGCCCAACCCGGTCGTCCCCGACAGCGTGGTCATGCCCGGCCTTCGGCAGCTGCTCGACGAGGACCGCATCGGCGCCGCCGGCGTCTCCAACTACTCGCTGGCCCGCTGGCGGGCGGCCGACGCGGCGCTGGGCCGGCCGGTGCTCAGCAACCAGGTGCAGTTCTCCCTCGTCCGGCCCGGCCCGCTCGAGGACCTGGTGCCCTTCGCCGAGCGCGAGGGGCGGGTCGTCATCGCCTACAGCCCGCTGGCGCAGGGCCTGCTCGGCGGCCGGTACGGCACGGAGAACCGGCCCGGCGGGGTGCGCGCGGCCAACCCGCTGTTCGGCACCGAGAACCTCCGGCGCGCGGAGCCGCTGCTCGACGTCCTGCGCGAGATCGCCGGCGCGCACGGGGTCCGGCCCGGGACGATCGCGCTGGCCTGGCTGGTCTCGCTGCCGCGGGTGGTGGTCATCCCCGGCGCCTCGAGCGTGGAGCAGGTGGAGGCCAACGCCGCGGCCGCCGACGTCGACCTGCGGCCCGACGAGCAGGCGGCGCTCACCGCGGCGGCGCGGGCGTTCGCGCCGGTGTCGGCGGTGCGCACGCTGGTGGACGGCGTCCGGGAGCGGGTGGACGGGCTCCGCGGGCGGCTGGGAGTCTGAGCGGGCGGCGCTCAGGCCCCCCGGCGCCGCCACCGGCCGGCGGCCGGGACGGCCACCGTCGCGGCGGCCGCCGCGGCGGGCACCGCGCGCAGCGACCGCCGCCGCGCGTACCAGGCCAGCCCGGCGACCGCCGCGCCCACGCCCATCGCGGCGCCGGTGACCACCGGGGCCGGCGGCACGGCGAAGCGCGAGCGCATCGACACCGGCCGGGTGAACTCCAGCACCGGCCAGCCGCGCTCGGCGGCCACCTTGCGCAGCGCCCGGTCGGGGTTGACCGCCGTCGGGTGCCCGACCGCGGTGAGCATCGGCAGGTCGGTGACCGAGTCGCTGTAGGCGTGGCAGTCGGCGAGGTCGTAGCCGCTCTCGGCGGCCACCTGCCGCATCGCCTCGGCCTTGTTCTCCCCGTAGGCGTAGAACTCGATCTCGCCGGTGTAGTGGCCGTCGACGGTCACCATCCGGGTGGCCACCACCCGGTCGGCGCCGAGCATCTCGCCGATCGGCTCCACCATCTCCGCGCCGCTGCTGGAGACGATGACGATCTCCCGCCCCGCCGCCCGGTGGGACTCGATGAGGTCGGCCGCCTCGGCGTAGACCAGCGGGTCCACGACCTCGTGCAGCGTCTCGCGGACGATCTCGTGCACCGTCGCGACGTCCCAGCCGGTCGCCATGTCGGTGATCTGCGCCCGCAACCGCTCCATCTGCTGCGCGTCGGCGCCGGAGAGGGAGAAGACGAACTGGGCGTAGGCGCCCTTGAGCACGGCGCGGCGGTTGATCAGCCCGCCCGCGAAGAAGGGGCGGCCGAAGGCCAGGGTGCTGGACTTGGCGATGACCGTCTTGTCCAGGTCGAAGAACGCCGCGGCGTGCGTCACGGTCCACGACTGTAAGCGGACCCCCCGGGTGTGACGGGTCTCGCATCCCCGTCCACACCCCTTCGGGTCGTCCACAGGTGCCCCACCCGGCACGCGTGCACCGGCCGTCCGCGGTGCACTGCAGCGCGTGCCCCCGCGTCCGCTGTCCCCGCCGTCCCGCCCGCTCGTCGTCTGCGCCGACGAGGACCTCCTCGACGACGTGCTGCGGGTCCTCGCCGCCGCCGGCACCGAGCCCGAGGTGGCCACCGGCGGGACGGCGCTGCGCCGCGCCCACCGGGATGCGGCGCTGGTGCTGCTCGGTGCCGACGTCCTCGACAGCCCGGCGGTGCGCGCCCTGCCCCGCCGCCCGGGGGTGGTCGTCGTCGCGCCCGAGGCCCTGCCGGCGCCGGCCTGGGCGGCCGCGGTGGAGCGCGGTGCCGAGCGGGTCGCCGTGCTGCCCGACGACGAGGCGTGGCTGGCCGCCCGGGCGGGGGAGGCCGGACGGTCGCCGGTGGCACGGGGCTGGCTGGCCGTGGTCGGCGGCAGCTGCGGCGGGGCGGGCGCCAGCACGCTGGCCACCGCGCTCGCCGTCGCCGTGGCCGGCCGGGGCGGCGGCGCCCTGCTGGTCGACGCCGACCCGTGGGGCGGCGGGCTGGACCTGCTGCTCGGCGCCGAGGACGTCGAGGGGCTGCGCTGGCCGGCGCTGACGGGGGTGCGCGGCCGGGTGGCCGGGGACGCGCTGCTCGCGGCGCTGCCGACGGCCGCCGGGGTGCACGTCCTCGCCGCGGCGCGCGACGACCCGGCGCCGGTGCCCGCCGAGGCGCTCACCGCCGTCGTCGACGCCGCGCGGGACCGCGGGCTGCCGGTGGTGGTGGACCTGCCGCGCGCAGCGGTGCCCGACCCCGCGGCGGAGGCGGTGCTGGCCGAGGCAGACCTGGCCCTGCTGGTCGTGCCCGCGCGGCTGCGCGCCGCGTCGGCCGCCCGGGCGCTGGGGGCCGGCGCGCCCTGGTCGGCGGCCCGGCTGGTGGTGCGCACCGTCCCGGGCGGCCTGTCCGCCGCGGAGGTGGCCGCCGTGGCCGGGCGGCCGGTGCTCGCCGAGCTGGGGCACGACCGCGGCGCGCTGCCCCGGGGCGAGCGGGGCGAGCCGCCGTCGGTGGCGCCGCGCAGCCCGCTGGGCGCGCTCGCCCGCCGGCTGCTCGGGGAGCTGTCCCGGCCGGAGCGGGCGGCGTGAGCGGCCTGCCGCTGGTCGAGCGTGTGCGGGCCCGGCTGGCGCTGGAGCCGGGGCCGCCGAGCCGGGCCGCGGTGGCGGCGCTCGTGCGGGAGGAGGCCGGACTGCTCGGCGAGACCGACGTCCTCGAAGCGGTGCGCGACGCGGTCGCCGAGCTGGCCGGCGCCGGGCCGCTGGAGCCGCTGCTGCGGGCGCCCGGGGTCACCGACGTGCTGGTCAACGGCCCCGACGAGGTGTGGGTGGACCGGGGGAGCGGCCTGGAGCCCGCGGACGTGCGGTTCCCCGGCGAGGACGCCGTCCGCCGGCTCGCGGTCCGGCTGGCCGCCAGCGCCGGGCGCCGCCTCGACGACGCCGCGCCGTGGGTGGACGCGGGCCTGCCCGACGGCACCCGGCTGCACGCGGTGCTGCCGCCGGTGTCGGCCGGGGGCACCTGCCTGTCGCTGCGGGTGCTGCGGCGGGTCTCCCTCGGCCTGGCCGACCTCGCCGGGCGCGGGACGCTGCCGGGGGAGTCGGAGGCGCTGCTGCGGGCGGTGGTGCGGCGGCGGCTGGCCTTCCTCGTCACCGGCGGCACCGGGTCGGGCAAGACGACGCTGCTCTCGGCGCTGCTCGGCGAGGTGCCGCCCGACGAGCGCGTGGTGCTCTGCGAGGACGCGCCGGAGCTCACCCCGGCGCACCCGCACGTGGTCCGGCTCCTCACCCGCCCGCCGAACGTGGAGGGCGCCGGGCAGGTGACCCTGCGCGACCTCGTGCGCCAGGCGCTGCGCATGCGGCCCGACCGGCTGGTGGTCGGCGAGGTCCGCGGTGCGGAGGTCACCGACCTGCTGGCCGCGCTCAACACCGGGCACGACGGCGGCTGCGGCACCCTGCACGCCAACCGGCCGGGGGAGGTGCCCGCGCGGCTGGAGGCGCTGGGCGTGGCGGCCGGCCTGGACCGGCGGGCGGTGCACAGCCAGGCGGCGGCCGCGCTCGCGGTCGTCGTGCACCTGCGGCGCACCCCGGCGGGCCGCCGGGTGGCGGAGGTCGGGGTGGTGCGCCGCGACGGCGACCTGGTGGCCGTCGACGCCGGCTGGCGGGCCGACGGCGGTCCGTGCCCGGGCGCGGACCGGCTGGCCGCCCTCCTCGACGGCGGGGCGACGTGACCGCGGCGCTGGCGACCGGCGCGCTGGCGCTGCTGCTGTGGCCCGGCGGGGCGGCGCGCCGGCGGGCGCGGCTGCGCCGGCTCACCGGGGCGGGGCGCCCGGCACGGGGACCGCTGGCCGCGGCGCCGCGGTCCTGGCCGGTCCTCGCCGCGGCCGCGGGCGCCGCCGCCGGGGCGCTGGCCGGCCCGCCGCTGGTGGCCGTCCTGGCCGGCGCGGCCGCCGCCGGGGCCGCCCGGGCCGCGGTGCGGCAGCGCGCGCTGCGCCGGGACGAGCAGGCCCTCGACGTCCTCGCCGACGCCCTGGCCGCGCTGGCGGCGGAGCTGCGCAGCGGCCGGCCGCTCGACGCGGCGACCGCGGCCGCGGTGGCGGGAGTCCTCGACCCCGACGACGCCCGGGCGCTCGCCCGGGCCCTCCGCGCGCCGGGGACGGTGCCGGCGGAGGCGGCGTCGGAGCTCGGCCGGGCGCACGGGCGGCTCGCGGCGGCGGTCGAGCTCAGCGGCCGGACGGGGTGCTCGCTGGCCGCCGTCGCCGGGGCGGTCGAGGACGACCTGCGGGCCCGCCGGCGCCAGCGGGAGGAGCTGCGCTCGGTGACCGCCGGTCCGCGGGCCAGCGCCGCGCTGCTGGCCGGCCTGCCGCTGCTGGCGCTCGCCATGGGCAGCGGCATCGGCGCCGACCCGTGGGCCGTGCTCACCACGACGGTCCCCGGGCAGGCGCTGCTCGTCGCCGGGGTGGCCCTGGAGGCGGCGGGGCTGGCCTGGTCGGCGCGGCTGGTCCGGCGGGCGCTGCGGTGAGCGCCGCAGGAGCCCCGGCGCTGGCTCTGCTGGCGGTCGCCGGCGCGCTGGCGGCCTGGCCGACGCCGGCGGTGCGCCGCACGGCCCGGCTGCGTGCCCTGGGCGCGCCCGCCGCGCCGGAGCGGCCACGGGAGGGGAGCCCCGGCCCGGTCCGGCGGCTGGTCCTCCCCGTCCTGACCGGTGCCGCCGCGGCGCTGCTGGTGGGTGGTGCGGCCGGGCTGGCAGTGGGAGCGGTCGGGGCGGTCCTCGCCGACCGGTGGCTGCGGCGGGCGCCCGGCGAGGGGCCGGCGTCCGCGCTGCTGACGCCCGACCTGCCGGTGGCCTGCGACCTGCTGGCTGTCTCCCTGGGCGCCGGGCTGCCGGTCGGCGCGGCGCTGGCCGCGGTCGCGGCGGCCGTGCCGGGACCGCTGGGTCCGGCGCTGGCGGACGTCGCCGGCCGGCTGCGCCTCGGGGCCGCGCCCCGCACGGCGTGGCACGACGCACCGCCCGAGCTGGCCGGGCTGGGCCGGGTCCTGGTGCGCGCGGGGGAGTCGGGGGCGGCGGCGGTGCCGGCCCTGCGCGTGCTGGCGGCGGAGGCGCGGGCGGCGGCGCGCAGCCGGGCCGAGGCGGGCGTGCGCCGGGCCGGGGTGTGGGTGCTCGCGCCGCTGGGGCTGTGCTTCCTGCCGGCGTTCGTGTGCCTGGGCATCGCGCCGATGGTCATCGGCATCGCGGGCCAGGTGTTCGGGTGAGCCCCCGGGACGGCCGTCAGCGGCGGCCGGCGACCATCGCGGAGGTGTGGGCCGGCACCAGCGACCAGGCCGCGGGGACGGCCGCGGGGACCGCCGGCGCGACAGGGGCCAGGTCGAGCACCATCCGCGTCGGCTGGAAGGCCTCGGCGTAGCCGATGCGCGCCTGCGCGCCCCAGTGGCGGGCGGAGGCGACGACCGCGTCCGGCTCGACCATCGCCGAGCGCTCCACCTGGGAGGCGTGCGCGGCGAGGGCGTCGAGCTTGCCGGCGAGGTGGGCGGTGACGTCGACGTACACGCTCGGCGCGAAGGCCAGCGTCGAGGGGCTCTGGTAGTGCAGGACCCGCGGCAGGCGCCGGGCGGCACCCAGGGTGGCGGCGGCGATGGCGCGGTGGTCCTGGTGGCTGTCGTCGGGGGCGTGCACGTAGACGAGGTCGGCGGCGGTCTCCTGCAGCACCTGCTCGATGCGGCGGACGGTGGCCGAGTCGGCCACGACCTCGCAGTCGCGCAGCCCGCCCCAGGCCAGCCGCGCGCCGATGAGCTCGGCCGCGCGCTGCTGCTCGGCACGCCGGCCGGCGATCTGGCTGTCGTCGCCGGGGCCGTTCTCGCCCCCGGTCATCACGAGCAGCGTCACCGTGTCGCCGGCCGCGACGTGCGCCATCAGCGCGCCGCCGCAACCGAGCTCGACGTCGTCGGGGTGGGCGCCGATGGCCAGGACGCTGCGTCCCGGACCCCGCGTGGTCGTGCCGTCCACGGCCGCCGTCCTCTGCTCGCCAGGGGCGGCCTCCCCGCCCGACACCTCTCCATCGGCGCCGCCGGCGGCACCCTCCAGCGCGGCGACCGGACCTCCCCCCCGAGGGGGGAGGTCCGGTCGTGCGCAATCCGTCAGCCCGCGACGGGCTCGGGCGTCCCGCGGTCGCGGCGCCGCCGGGAGACGACCACCGAGGTGCCACCCACCGCGCCGGCGGCCGCGAGGGCGATGACGATGCCCATGCCGTTGCCGTCGGCCGGCAGCGGCGTCGACGAGGGCACCGGGTGCCGGAGTCCCGGCCGGCCGTGGCCGTCGTGCCGAGGACCTGCCAGCGCACGCTGCTCACGGACGCGGGCACCCGCACCGAGCACGCGCCGGGGTGCGGACCCGGGGTGAACCGGGTGAGCTGCGCCGTCGAACCGGTCGGGGCTCACGTCGTTGTACTGGCCCCGCTGGACCGTCGCCGTCGTCCCGGTGGTGTTGGTGTAGCCGAAGACCACGTTCCAGTAGCCGTCCTGCACCGGCGTGACGCAGGTGACCGACACCGAGCCGTAGTGGGCGCTCGCCATCCCGGGGGTGGCGAGCACCGCCGCGGCACCGACGCCGGCGGTCACCGCCAGCCGCGCCCCGAGCGGTGCCCTGCGCCGCCGCGTCCTGCCTGCCACGTGGCCCCCTTCCGGACCAGGGCGCACCCGGCCCCACCGGAGGCCCATCGGACGGCCGGGGCGCTGCGTGCAGGCGGCCGCGGGGTGGGTCACTCCCCGGGAGGGAGCGGCCGTCCTCAGACGGGGACGGCCCCGGCGACGACCGCCAGCGCGAGCTCCGCGGCCTCGGGGAACGTGCCGGTCCCCGCCCACGGCGCGGGGACGTCCGGCGCCGCCGCGTACTCGCCCTGCCGGACGCGGATGGCCCGCGCGCCCACGGCCGCGGCGACGGCGACGTCCTTGCCGGGGCGGTCGCCGATCACCAGCACCCGGTCGGCGGGGACGCCCAGGCGCGCGGCGAGGACGAGCAGCCCCTGCGGGGCGGGCTTGCGCGCGGCCCGGCCGCCGAGGGTGTCGGTGACCAGCACCGCGGTCAGCAGCGGCCCGAGCCCGGTCGCGTCGAGCTTGGCCGCCTGGATGACCGGGTTGCCGTCGGTGAGGCAGCCGACCGGCACGGCGCGGGCCAGTGCCGCGAGGGCCTCCCGGGCGCCGGGGTAGGGGTCCAGCCGCTCCGGCGCACAGGCGGTGAACGCGGCGACCAGCGGCGGCACGTACCGGGCCAGGCCGCCGGCGGGCACCCCGGCGGCCAGCAGCGCTCGGTCGATCGTCCCGCCGGCGTCGGAACCGGCCGTCAGCTCCGCGACGAGCGCCGCGTGCACCGCGTCGCCGTCCAGCCCGGCGACGTCGGCGGCGGTCCCGACGGCCGCCGCGGCCGCGGCCAGGTAGGCGGCCTGCGGGTAGAGCGTGTCGTCGAGGTCGACGACGACGGCCAGCGGCGGCGGGCCGGACCAATCCGGTGCGGTGCTCACCAGGGCAGCCGGCCGTCGGTGAAGTCGGGCTCGTCCAGGGCCAGGAGCGCATCGGTGGCCTCGTCGGCGAGGACGGCGGCCACCTGCGGCCCGGTCGTGCCGTCGCCGTAGGGGCAGGGGAGGCCGGCCGCGCGGGCCTGCCCCGCGGGGCCGGTGTGGGCCGCGGCCGCGGCCAGGACGGCGTCGGCGGCGGAGTCGTCGGCCAGGCCGGCCAGCGTGGTGGTGCCGGCCTCGACGCCCTCCCACCGCGGCGTCGAGCCGCGCAGCACCACCACCGGGACGCCGAGGTAGGCGGCCTCCTCCTGGACGCCGCCGGAGTCGGTGACCGCCAGCCGGGCCGAGGCCAGCGCGGCCAGCAGGGTGTCGTAGTCCACCGGGCCGCTGCGGGTGACCGCCGGGTGGTCGAGCTCGGTGTCCAGGCCGGTGGCCGCCAGGCGGGCCGCGGTCCGCGGGTGCACCGGGAAGGTCACCGGCCCGACCTGGTCGGCCAGCGCGCGGACGATCCCGACCAGCCGCTTGAGCCGCACCGGGTCGTCGACGTTCGTGGGCCGGTGCGCGGTCACCAGCACGCCGGACCGCTGCGCCACCGGCACCGGGCGGACGCCGCGGGCGACGAGCGTGTCCACGACCGGGTTGCCGACCACGAACACCCGCTCGGCGGGCACGCCCTCGGCGGCGAGGAACGCCGCGGCCCGCCGGGTCGGGGCCAGGTGCAGGGCGGCCACCGCCGCGGCCACCCGCCGGTTGACCTCCTCGACGCTGCGCGGGTTGAGGCTGCGCAGCCCGGCCTCCAGGTGCGCGAACGGCACCCCGGCGCCCCGGGCGGCCAGCGCGTAGGCGGGCACGGTGTTCGTGTCCCCCAGCGCCAGGACGACGTCGGGCCGGAACCGGGCCAGCGCGCGGGCGGCGTCGGCGTGCAGCGCGCCGTACCGGGCAGCGGGGTCGTCCGTCGGCAGCGCGAAGCGGCAGGTCGGCGCGAGGCCCAGGGTCTCCTGCAGCCGGGTGGAGAGCGCCGGGTCGGTGTGCTGCCCGGTGTCGACGACGTCGACCCGGTGGCCGGCGGCGGTCAGGGCCGCCACCACGGGGGCGAGCTTGACCACCTCGGGCCGGGTCCCGAAGGGCACGAGCACGTGCCGGCGGCGGCTCACGCGGACACCGCCTGCGCGGCACAGGGGTCGGTCACCGGGGTGCCGTCGTCGGCGGTGTAGGTCTCGGCGAAGTAGCGACTCATCCGCACGCCCGGGGTGAACCACAGGTGCGGGAGCGGGGCCTGCGGGTCGCGGATGCCGGTGAGGTGGGCGCTGACGACGTCGGCCCCCGCGGCCAGCGTCAGCGGCAGCCCGCCCGAGAACCGTGGGTTGATCTCGACCACGGTGGCCCGGCCGTCGTCGCCGACGAAGCCCTGCACGTTCGCCGGGCCGGTCAGCCGCACCGCCTCCAGCGCGGCGGCGACCACGTCGGTCACGGCGGGGGAGTCGAAGGTGGTGCCCTTGACCGAGATGCCCGCGCGGGTGTCGTCGCGCCAGCGCGGCACCACGGTGAGCAGCCCGCCGTCGCGGCCGACGAGGGCGTCGGCGGTGAACTCGCGCCCCTCGAGCCGGGTCTGCGCGATGAGCGCGGCGTCCTCGGCGAGGGCGTCGGCCACCGCGGCGCGGGCGTCGAGCAGCCGCACGCCGCGGCTGCCGCGCCCGGCGCGCGGCTTGACCACCCACGGGCCCGGGACCCGCACCAGCCCGGCGGGGGTGTCGGTGGTCGCCGGGTGGGGGACGCCGGCGTCGCGCAGCGTGCGGGCGAAGGCGGCCTTGTCGCAGCACCGCTCCACGCTCTCCGCCGACGGCAGCCAGGTGGCCACCCCGGCCGCGGCCAGCTGCCCGGCGCCGGCGATGAGGGCGGGAAGCTCCTCGGCGACCGTGCCGATCAGCGCGTCCGCGCCGTGCGTCGTCGCGACGGACACGAGGGCGTCGACGAAGCGCACGTGGTCCGCCCGCGGGACGACCGCGCCGACGGTGGCGAGCGCCGCGCCTGCGGCGGTCCAGTCGGCGTCCACGCCGACCACCCGGTGCCCGAGGGCGACCAGGCGGCGGACGACCGCGACGCCTGCCGGGCCGCCCGCACCCGTGACGAGGACGGCGGGGGGCGCCGCGTCTGGGTCCGCGTGCCGGCCGTGGGCCGGGGGCGTGGGCGCGGGGTGCAGGGTCGAGGTCACCGGGGCGTCTCCGAGTCGTGCGGGCGGGCGAAGCTGGCGGGGTGCGGGACGGCGGGACCGGCCGCCGGCGGGGCGGGAACGGGCAGCGGCGGGTCGGCCGGGCGACCGGCGGGCGGCACCGCGATCCGTGCGACCGGGACCGTCGGCTGCGCCGCGGCCGGCCGGACGGGCACCCCGTCGTCGACGGACGGCCGGGCCAGGAGCCAGCCTCGGGCCCACAGCCGCAGAGCGGCCACCCGCGTGTCGGTGACCGGCTCCCACTGCCGCGCGGCGACGCACTCGGCCAGGCAGTCCAGGACCGCGAGGTCGGTCTCGTAGGTGGCCACGGCCACGAGCGAGGCGCCGTGCGCGCCGAGGCCGTCGGCGGCCAGCTCGCGGATGCGCTCGGCCCGGTGGTCCGGGGGCAGGTGGCCGAGCCGGTAGTCCACGCGCCCGGACTCGCGGCGCGCGGCCAGCCAGGCCGAGAGCCGGCGGGGGTAGACGTGGCGGTGCAGCAGCCCGGTGACCGTGGTCCGCCGCCGCCGGGCGCGCCGCTCGTCGCCCTCCGGGTCGCGGTAGCCCAGGCCCGGGCGGGCCCAGCTGTCGGGGCGGCGGGCGGTGTGCCGGCCCGCGACGTCCTGCTCGGCGCGCTCGAGGGCCGGCAGGGTGATCCACACCATCAGGAGGAAGCCGCCGAGGGTGGCGACGAGGTTCCACACCGTGCCGACCCAGTCGTGGAAGAGGACCAGCGCGCCCTCGCCCCACAGCAGGCCCGCGCCCGCGGACAGCAGCAGCCGGCCGTGGTTGAGCAGCAGCAGCGCCGCGACGGCGACCAGCAGGCCCCCGACCGCGTGCAGCTTGCGGCTGCGCAGCACGACGGCGGTCAGCGCGGTGAGGCCCAGCACCGACAGCACCGACGAGCACGACGCCGTCACGACCGCGTCGATGATCCCGCCGTCGCCGGGGAAGAGCAGCACGTGCTGCGGCAGCACGCCCGAGACCCGGCCGGGCGCGATCCAGCCGAGCACCGCCGCCACGCCGGCCGCCTCGAGCACCTGCAGCGGGCCGGACAGGTAGCGGAAGCCGAGCACGCAGATCGCCGCGGCGAGCCCCAGGTCGAGCAGCACCGGGAGCAGCCGGCGGTTCGTGCCGCGCCACGGCCGGCGGCGGACGGGCGGGACCGCGAGGCCGGCGGCGCTCACCGCTCCTCCCCGGGGGCGGCGAACGACCGCGGCCGGCCGGCGGGCTCGACCGCGGCGCGGGCGGCGGCCGCCGGGACGGGGGGCGCCGCCGGCAGGACGGTCGAGGTGGCGCCGGACCGGCTGGTCTTCACCCAGCTGTAGGGCCGCCCGAGCATCCCGTCGACGTAGGCGCGGGAGGTGATCCAGATCGACAGCGCGAACGCGGGGAGGAAGCCCAGCAGCCGCCAGGCCGACCGCCGCTCCACCCGGCCGACCAGCAGCCCGACGCACAGCTCGGCGAGCGGGCCGATGAACAGCAGCATCGACAGCGGCAGCAACCCGACGACCGGCAGGTCCCCGATGCCGAAGGCGCGCAGGACGGTGAGCAGCAGGCCCAGCCCCGACAGCATCGGCACGTGGTAGACGCCGAGGAACAGCGACGTCTCCACCTTCTCCAGCGGGGAGAGGTGCGGCGTGCGCATCAGCGGCCGCCAGTAGTCGCGCAGGCACTTCTGGTGGCCGCGGGCCCAGCGGTAGCGCTGCTTCCAGAACCGCTGGGCGCTGACCACCGCCTCCTCGAAGTCGATGGCCGAGACGTCGTAGCGCACCCGCTGCCCGGCCATGAGGACGCGCAGCGTGAGGTCGGTGTCCTCGGTGACCGTCTCGGGGTTCCAGCCGCCGAGCGCGCGCAGCGTGCTCATCCGCACCGCGCAGTTGGCGCCGCCGTAGGCGGGCAGCTCGAACAGCGCCTGCCGGCCGTACTCGTTGACCAGGTAGCCGGACAGGTAGTCGACGAAGACGACGCCGGCCATGGAGGAGTCCTTGCCGTTGCGGATCACGCACCGGCCCATGACCGCGCCGACCACCGGGTCCCGGAAGTGCCGCACCAGGCGGCGCAGCGAGGAGGGCTCGGGCTCGTGGTCGGCGTCGAAGACCAGCACGATCTCGGCGTCGACCAGGTCGAGGGCCTCGTTGAGCGCGCCGGACTTGCCCCCGCCCGCACCGGGCGGCCGGTGCAGCACGCGCAGCCGTGGCTCGCGCACGGCCCAGGCGTCGAGCTTCGGGCCGGTCGCGTCATCGGACCCGTCGTCGACGACGACGAGCGTGAGCCGGTCGGCCGGGTAGTCCAGCGCCAGCAGCGCGGACACCATCCCGTCGACGACGAGCTCCTCGTTCTTGCAGCCGACGAGCACCGCGACCGGCGGGGTGTAGGTGTCCAGCCCGACGTCGGCGGCGAGCAGGTCGCGCTCGGCCCAGCGGGCGGCGGCGACGGCGAAGGCGAGGTGCCGGCAGAAGTAGACGCCGAACACCACGTTGAGCGCGCCGGCGAGCACGCCGAGCGTCGGGTCGAGCCCGAACGCGGCCACGGCGGCGACGAGGGCGACGACGTAGCCGGCCAGGACGAGGGGGCGGCCCTCGGGGCGGTCGGTGCCGTGTGCCACGGGTCCTCCTCCCGGCCGCCGGTGACGCGTCCGCGCCACCTCCTCGCAGGTTCGGCACCTGCCGGGACCACCTGAAGCGGAAGCACCGACACCCCGCCGGATCGCCGTCCACAGGCGGCCCGCCGTCCACAGCCTGCGGGCGGGTGCCGGCGGAGGCGCCCGGCGCGGCGAGGGTCGGGGCGCGCCCCGCGACCGGGGCCACCCGACCCGAGGAGGAGCCGTGACCACCGACCACCCGCCCGCCGAGGACCCGACCGAGCCGACTCCCGCGGGACCCGGTCGGCGGGCGCTCGCCCGCCGCTGGGCCCGGGTCCGCGCGACCGCCGAGGCGGGCATGAGCACCGCCGAGTACGCCGTCGGCACGGTCGCGGCCTGCGCCTTCGCCGCGGTCCTCTACCGCGTGGTGACCGGGGGCTCGGTCGTCAGCGCGCTCGGCGACCTGGTCGAGTCCGCGCTCGGCGCCCTCTCCTGACCGTGCGCCGCCGCGCGGTGCCCCCGGACCGGCGGGAGGCCGGGATGGTGACCGCCGAGACCGCCGTCGTGCTGCCCGTGCTGGTGCTCGTCCTCGCCGCCGTCGTCTCCGCCGTCGTGGTGGTCGGCGCGCACCTGCGCTGCGTCGACGCCGCGCGGGAGGGTGCCCGGGCCGCCGCCCGCGGGGAGGACGCGGCGCAGGTCCGCGCGCTGGCCGCCCGGGTGGCGCCGGACGGGGCGGTGACCGCGGTGGTCGTCGCGGGGGAGGAGGTCCGGGTCACCGTCGCCGCGTCGGTGGCGCCGCTGGGCGTCGGCCCGGCCGTCGGGGTCGCGGCCGGCGCGGTCGCCCGGCTGGAGCCCGGGGTGGCCGAAGGGTGAGCGGGCGCGAGCGGGGCTCGGCGACGGTGTGGACGGTGGCCCTGGCGGGCGTGCTGGCGCTGGTCGGGCTGGCCGCGGTCCTCGTCGGCGCGGCGGTGGTCGCCCGCCACCGCGCCGGGTCCGCGGCCGATCTCGCCGCGCTCGCCGCCGCCGCGCGGGCGGTCACCGGGGACCCGGCCGCCTGCACGGCCGCCGCCGAGGTGGCGCGGGCCAACGGCGCGGACCCGGTGGCCTGCACGGTCGGGGACGGTGCGGTCGTCGACGTGCGGGTGGCGGTCACCGTCCCGCTGGGGCCGCTGGGCGCCCGCCGCGCCGAGGCGGTCGCCCGCGCCGGGCCGGCGCCGCCGGGCTCAGAAGACCAGGCCGTCCTCGACGTGGCCGGCGCCGGCGTCCGCGGCGGGCTCACCGCCGTCCGGCTCCGGGGCGGCTCCGGACCGCGGAGCGGCCCGCCCGGTGCCCGGCCGCCGCAGCAGCCCCCGGACCGGGCCGGTCGGCATCACGTGGGCGGTGCCGTCGGCCTCGGGCTCCTCGGCGTCGTCGCCGTCGGCGGTCTCCTCGGCCGCGGCGAGCTCGTCGAGCACGACGTCGAGCACGCGCACCGCGCCGGCCTTGTCCAGCGGGTCGTTGCCGTTGCCGCACTTGGGCGACTGCACGCAGGAGGGACAGCCGCTCTCGCACTCGCAGCTGGCGACGGTGGCGCGGGTGGCCCGCAGCCAGCGCCGCAGCGCCGCGAAGCCGCGCTCGGCGAACCCGGCCCCGCCGGGGTGCCCGTCGTAGACGAACACCGTCGCGGTCCCCGTGTCCGGGTGCAGCGCGGTGGACAGCCCGCCGAGGTCCCAGCGGTCGCAGGTGGCCAGCAGCGGCAGGATGCCGATCGCCGCGTGCTCGGCGGCGTGCAGCGACCCGGGCAGCGCCAGGTCGTCGACCTCGGCGCGGGCGACCGCGTCGGCGTCGAGGGTCAGCCACACCGCGCGGGTGCGCAGCTGGCGCGGCGGCAGGTCCAGCGGGAACTCGGCGAGCACCTCGCCGGTGCCGGCCCGCCGGCGCTGGTAGGCCACGACCTGGTTGGTCACGTCGACGACGCCGGTGTGCGCGGTGACCGTGCCCAGCCGGCGGGTGCGCTCGACGTCCACGACCGAGAGGTCGGTGACGTCGCGGGCCACGGTGGTCCACTCCGGGCTCTCGGCGTGCACGACGGCGCAGGCGTCCTCGGGGTCGAACTCGTCGACGACGAAGGTCTCGCCGCGGTGCACGTACAGCGCGCCGGTGTGCACGGTGGAGTGCGCCGCCCCGCCGTCCACGGTGCCCAGCAGCCGGCCGGTGTCGCCCTCGATGATCGCCACCGGCTCGCCGCCGCTGCCCCGGATGTCGACCTCGGGTCGCCCGCGGCCGGCCCAGTACCAGCCGGCCGGCCGCCGCCGCAGGTCCCCGGCCGCGACGAGCTCCTCCAGGCGCGCCTCGGCCACCGGGCCGCCGAAGTCCGGCAGGTCCGCGGGGGTCAGCGGCAGCTCGGCCGCCGCGGAGCACAGCTGCGGCCCGAGCACGTAGGGGTTGGCGGGGTCGGTGACGGTGGCCTCGACCGGGCGGCCGAAGACCGCCCGGGGGTGGTGGGCCAGGTAGTGGTCCAGCGGGTCGTCGCGGGCGACGAACACGACCAGCGACTCGCGCTGCGCCCGCCCGGCGCGGCCGGCCTGCTGCCACAGGGAGGCCAGGGTGCCGGGGTAGCCGGCGAGCACCACGGCGTCGAGCCCGGCGATGTCGATGCCGAGCTCGAGGGCGTTGGTGGTGGCCACGCCGAGCAGCTCGCCCGCGGACAGCGCCCGCTCCAGCTCTCGCCGCTCCTCGGGGAGGTAGCCGCCGCGGTAGGAGTCCACGCGCCGCACCAGGTCGCCGCGGCCCCGGTCGGCCAGCAGCCGGCGGGCCTGCTCGGCCACCGACTCGGCACTGCGCCGGGACCGGACGAACGCCAGCGTCCGCGCGCCGCGCTCGACCAGGTCGGCCAGCAGCCCGGCCGTGTCCGCGGCGGCCGACCGGCGCAGCGGCGCCCCGTGCTCGCCGGTCTGCTCGGTGAGCGGGGGTTCCCACAGCGCGAAGGTCGCGCCCGGGCGCGGGGAGCCGTCGTCGGTCACGGCCACGACCGGCGCCCCGACCAGCCGGCCGGCCGCCGCGGCCGGCTCGGCGACGGTCGCCGAGGCCAGCACGAACACCGGGTCGGCGCCGTACCGGCGGCAGATGCGGCGCAGCCGGCGCAGCACGTGCCCGACGTGCGAGCCGAAGACCCCGCGGTAGGCGTGGCACTCGTCGATGACGACGTAGGCCAGCCGGCGCAGGGTCGAGGACCAGCGCTGGTGGGCGGGCAGCACGCCGCGGTGCAGCATGTCCGGGTTGGTGACGATCCACCGTGAGTGCCGGCGCACCCAGTCGCGCTCCTCGGCGGGGGTGTCGCCGTCGTAGGCGGCCGGCCGCACCGACGGGTCGGCGAGCGCGGCGACCGAGGCCAGCTGGTCGCGGGCCAGCGCCTTGGTCGGCGCGAGGTAGAGGACGCAGGCGCGCGGGTCCTCGGCCAGGCGGGTGAGCGCGGGCAGCTGGTAGGCCAGCGACTTGCCCGACGCGGTGCCGGTGGCCACGACCACCGAGGTGCCGTCGTGGGCCAGCTGCGCGGCCTCGACCTGGTGCCGCCACGGCTCGCGGACGCCCTGCTGCTCGAGCCGCTCCCGCAGGCCGGGCTCGACCCACTCCGGCCAGGGCAGGGTCCGGCTCTCCCGCACCGCCAGCCGGTGCACGTGGGTGACCGGGGACTCCTCCTCCGGGGTGCCGGCCAGCAGGCCCTCGAGGAGCTCGGCGCCCGGCGGCACGCTGCCCGGATCAGCGCTCCCAGGGGCTGCGGACCTGTGCGCGGCGGCCGAGCCGTGGACCGGCGTCCCCTCCACGGCGGTGCCCTCTCCCGCGGTGCCCGGCGCCTCGCCCCCCGAGGACCCTCCGCGGCCGGGTGGGGGAGCAACCGACCGGACCGGGTGGAGCGTGGTCACCCCTCCACTGTCACACCCGGGGGCAAGCCGCTCCTCGTCCCACCAGGGGAGCGACCCGCCGCCCGCCTGCGGTCCCGCACCCCGGGCCACCCGGTCCCGGGGAGGGGGCAGACCGCGGAGTGTGATTCCGCTTACACTCGCGCCTCGTCTCCGGGCGGTCCGCCCGCCGACGTGCTGTCCGCCGACCGGGGACGCCAGCCGCCCGTCGGCAGCCGACCGCTGGGAGGTACCGATGCCGGACAATGATCTCTCCGGCGGGGACGTCGTCCTCGTGACGGCAGCCCTCGTCGTCTCGCTGGCTGCACTGGTGTTCGCGTGGTCCCTCGTGCGCGCCGTCCTGGCCGCCGAGCAGGGCACCACGCGCATGCGGGACATCGCCCGGGCCGTGCAGGAGGGCGCCGGGGCCTACCTGCGGCGGCAGTTCCGCACGCTCGGCGTCTTCGCGGTGATCGTCTTCCTGCTCCTGCTCGTCCTGCCGGTCTCCGACGGCGGCTGGGGCACCCGCACCGGCCGCGCGGTGTTCTTCCTCGTCGGCGCCCTGTTCTCCGCGACGGTCGGCTTCATCGGGATGACGCTGGCCACGCGCGGCAACGTCCGGGTCGCGGCCGCCGCCCGCACCGGGGGCTACCGGCCGGCCTTCCGCATCGCGTACCGCACCGGCGGGGTCTGCGGGATGATCACCGTCGGCCTCGGCCTGTTCGGCGCGTCGCTGGCGCTGCTGCTGTTCGACGAGACCGCCCCCGTCGTCCTCGAGGGCTTCGGGTTCGGCGGCGCCCTCCTGGCGATGTTCATGCGCGTCGGCGGCGGCATCTTCACCAAGGCCGCCGACGTCGGCGCCGACCTGGTCGGCAAGGTCGAGGCCGGCATCCCCGAGGACGACCCGCGCAACGCCGCCACCATCGCCGACAACGTGGGCGACAACGTCGGCGACTGCGCCGGCATGGCCGCCGACCTCTTCGAGTCCTACGCGGTGACCCTCGTGGCCGCGCTGATCCTCGGGCAGGTCTTCTTCGGCGCGGTCGGCATGGTCTTCCCGCTCGTCGTCGCCGCGATCGGCGTGCTCGCCTCCGTCGTCGGCATCCTCGCCAGCAACCCGGGCAAGAGCGACGCCAGCGGCCTGGCCCCGATCAACCGCGGCTTCTTCACCTCCGCGGTCGTCTCCCTCGTCCTCGTCGCCGCCGCGGCCTTCACCGTGCTGCCGAGCGTCGCCGACGTCCCCGACTCGGTGGTCAACCCGCAGGTGCTCGGCTTCGTGGCCGTCCTGGTCGGGATCGTGCTCGCCGCCGCCATCCAGCAGCTCACCGGCTACTTCACCGAGACCAGCCGCAAGCCCGTCCGCGACGTCGGCCGCAGCTCGCTCACCGGCCCGGCGACCGTGGTGCTGTCCGGCATCTCGCTGGGCCTGGAGTCGGCCGTCTACGCCGCCCTGCTCATCGGCGCCGCCGTCTACGGCGCCTTCCTCATCGGCGGCGGCGCGGCGCTCTACGCCGTCGCCCTGGCCGGGTGCGGGCTGCTCACCACCGCCGGCGTGATCGTGTCGATGGACACCTTCGGCCCGGTCAGCGACAACGCGCAGGGCATCGCCGAGATGTCCGGCGACATCGACGACGACGGCGCCCGCGTGCTCACCGACCTCGACGCCGTCGGCAACACCACCAAGGCCATCACCAAGGGCATCGCGATCGCGACCGCCGTGCTGGCCGCCACGGCCCTGTTCGGCTCCTACAACGAGCAGGTCCGCGCCGCCCTCGACGGCGTCGACCTCGGGCAGGCGTTCAGCCTGGTCGAGCCGGACAACGTCGTCGGCGCGGTCATCGGCGCGGCGGTGGTGTTCCTCTTCTCCGGGCTGGCGATCAACGCGGTGTCCCGGGCCGCCGGGCGGGTCGTGTTCGAGGTCCGCGAGCAGTTCCGCACCCGCCCCGGGATCATGGACTTCTCCGAGCGGCCGGACTACTCCGCCGTCGTCGACATCTGCACCAAGGACTCGCTGCGCGAGCTGGCCACCCCCGGGCTGCTGGCCGTGCTGGCGCCGGTGGCGGTCGGCTTCGGCCTCGGCTTCGGCCCGCTGGCCGCCTACCTGGTCGGCGCGATCGCCGCGGGCACGCTGATGGCGGTCTTCCTCGCCAACTCCGGCGGCGCCTGGGACAACGCCAAGAAGATGGTCGAGGACGGCGCGTACGGCGGGAAGGGCAGCGAGGCGCACGCGGCCACCGTCATCGGCGACACGGTGGGCGACCCGTTCAAGGACACCGCGGGCCCGGCGATCAACCCGCTCATCAAGGTGATGAACCTGGTGGCGCTGCTCATCGCGCCGGCGGTCGTCGGCCTGCAGGTCGGGGAGGACGCCAACACCACGGTGCGGCTGCTCATCGCCGGCGCCGCGACGCTGGTGGTCATCGCCGCCGTGGTGGTGTCCAAGCGCCGCTCGGTCGTCGTCGGCGGCACCGCCGGGGAGCCGGCCGGCACGCTGACCACGTCCGCTTCCTGAGCCCACCCCGCGAGCCTCCGCCTGGCCCGGCCGGGCGGGGGCCCGCGGCGGCGGTCTGTGGACGGGGAGCCGGCTGTGGACGACGCGGCCGGTCCCGGCGCCGGGCCGTCCTAGCGTCCGCGGCGCCGGACCCACCCGGGGTCCGGCGCCGACGCCGGGAGGGCCGTTGTCCGCCACCATCGCCGTCCAGCTCGAGGCCGTCCAGGCGCTCGGCGAGGAGCTCGCCGCCCTGGCCGCCGAGCTGTCCTCCGACGCCGACCTGTGCACCTCGACCGCGGTGTCGCTGGCGACGGCGGCGGCGGGGGAGGTGTCCGAGCAGGCCGGGACGACCGGGCGGCTGTGGGCCGTGCTCGTCGCCGACCTCGCCACGGGGGCCGACGCCGCGGCCACCGCGCTGCTCGGCGCGGTGCGGTCCTACCGGCTGGCCGACGCCGCGGTCTCCGACCGGCTGCTGGCGGCGCGGGCGGCGCTGCCCGCGGGCGCCCGGTGAGCGCCCCGGGCCTCACGGCCGTCGCCGCGTGGGACGTCCCGCTGCTCGACGGCGCCGTCTGGACGCTCGAGGCGGTGACCGAGCGGCTGCCGCGGTGGCGCGCCCGGACGGAGGCGGTCGCCCGCGCCCTGGCCGCCGCCGAGTGCTGGTCCGGGGACGCGGGGCAGGCCGCGGCGGGAGCGCTGGGGGAGGTGTCCGCCGTCGTCACGGCGGTGACCGCTGCCCTGGGCGCGTCGCTGGACCGGCTCCAGGACACCGCCCGGGAGGCGCGCACCGCGCAGGACCTGGCGGAGCAGGCGCTGGCCGAGGCCGCCGCCCGCGGCGTCACGGTGGACGAGGCCGGCGGCGTCGTCGTCCCGGCGCCGGCCGCACCGCCGGCCGGCGCGACACCGGAGGCGCTGGCCGGCCACTACGACGCGATCGCCGAGCAGGCCGCCGCGGCCGAACGGGTCGCCGGGCTGGCGGCCGACGCCCTCCGCGCCGCGGCCCGGGCCGCCGCCTGCGCGGCCGACTCGGCCGCGCCGCTGGGCACGGTCGGGACGGCCGGGGGCGTCGTGCCCCCGGACTACGCCGGCCTCGCGGCGGCCGTGGCCGCGGACGGGGTCTGGGTGCCGTCCTGCCTGCCGGTGCGGGGGACGTCGCCGGAGTCGGTGGCGGCCTGGTGGGCGGGGCTGTCCACCCGGGCGCGCGAGCTGGTCACCCTCGTCGATCCCCGGCTCGTCGGGAACCTGGACGGCCTGCCGGCGTGGGCGCGGGACCGGGCGAACCGGCTGGTGCTCGAGAGAGCCCTGGCCGACCCGTCCGAGGACACCGAGGAGACCGCGCGGGCGGTGGCGGCCGAGCTCGAGCGCGAGGAGGCGGCCGGCCGCCCGGTGCAGCTGTGGTCCCTCGACCTCGACGACCACCTGGCGGCCGTCGTCCACGGCGACCTCGACACCGCCGACGACGTCGGGGTGTACGTGCCGGGCGTGGGCAACGACGTCGAGGACCTCGGCGGTCTGGGCACCGACGCCCGGGCGGTCGCCGACGCGGCCCGCGCCGCCGCCCCCGCCGCCTCGGTGGCCACGGTCGCCTGGCTGGGCTACCGCCCGCCGGGCGGCGTCGTGTTCCCGACGGCGTGGGTGGAGGGGCGGGCGGGGACCGGTGGGAGGGCCCTGGCCGGCGACCTGGCCGGGCTGGCGGCGGCGCGGGCGGCCGACCCCGTCCGGGGCGGGGAGCCGCCCCGGGTCACCGTCGTCGCGCACAGCTACGGGACCGTCGTGGTCGACCGGGCCGCGGAGGAGCCCGGTCGGCTCGCGGCCGACGCGGTGGTCCTCCTCGGCAGTCCCGGGATGGACGGCCCGGCGTCGGACCTGGAGGTGGAGGAGGTCCACGAGGCCTCGCCGGCCCTGGACCTCGTCACCTGGCCGCTGGACGTCCACGGCACGAACACCGGCGACGACGACTTCGGGGCGACCCCGCTGCCGGCCGACTGGGACACCTGGCACACCTGGTACCTCGACCCCGGCCGGCCGACCCTCGCGGGGATCGGGGAGGTGGTCTCGGGTGCGCAGCAGGGTGACTGACCGGCCGGGACCCGGGCGGGGGAGGCGGGGAACAGCCGCGCCGCTGCACCGTTGGAGGCGGTGACGGCGCGCCCGCGCGCAGTCGCCGACCGGTCGTGTTCCGGCGTCGTGGCCTACCGTGGCCCGCCGAGGGGGCGCACCGCGTGACGACGAGACCGCGTACCGCGCTGCCGCGACCAGCACCACCCGACAGGAGCACCGTGCCCACGAAGACCGCGAAGAACGGCCAGACCGCCGCCACGACCGCCGGCGGCACGAGCACGCCCGCCCGCCGCCGGACCGCTGCTGCCGGGGGCGGCCGCCCGCTGGTCATCGTGGAGTCCCCGACCAAGGCCGGGAAGATCGCCGGCTACCTCGGCAACGGCTACGTCGTGGAGGCCAGCGTCGGGCACATCCGCGACCTCCCGCGCAACGCCGCCGACGTCCCGGCCGAGCACAAGGGCGCCCCGTGGGCCCGCCTCGGCGTCGACGTCGACAACGCCTTCGAGCCGCTCTACGTCATCAGCCCCGACCGGAAGCAGCAGGTCAGCCGGCTCAAGCAGCTGGTCAAGGACGCCAGCGAGGTCTACCTCGCGACAGACGAGGACCGCGAGGGCGAGGCCATCGCCTGGCACCTGGTCGACACCCTCAAGCCGCGGGTCCCGGTCCGCCGCATGGTGTTCCACGAGATCACCCCCGAGGCCATCGCCCGCGCCGTGGCCAACCCCCGCGAGCTGGACACCGCGCTGGTGGACGCGCAGGAGACCCGCCGCATCCTCGACCGGCTCTACGGCTACGAGGTCAGCCCGGTCCTGTGGAAGAAGGTCCTGCCCCGGCTGTCGGCCGGCCGCGTCCAGTCGGTGGCCACCCGCATCGTCGTCGAGCGGGAGCGCGAGCGGATGGCGTTCACCGCCGCCGACTACTGGTCCCTCGACGGCGTCTTCGCCGTCCCCGGCCGCACCGGCGCGGACGCGGGCGAGCCGACGACGCTGCGCGCCCGCCTGGTCAGCGTCGACGACAGCCGCGTGGCCACCGGCCGCGACTTCGACCCCGCCACCGGGCAGGTGACCGGCGACGTCGTCCACCTCGACGAGGCCGGCGCCCGGGGCCTGGCCGCCCGGCTCGAGGGCCGCCAGGTCACGGTCAGCCGGGTCGACGAGAAGCCCTACCGGCGCCGTCCCTACGCGCCGTTCACCACCTCCACGCTGCAGATGGAGGCCGGCCGCAAGCTCGGCTGGTCCTCGGCGCAGGTCATGCGGGTGGCCCAGCGGCTGTACGAGAACGGCCACATCACCTACATGCGGACCGACTCGACCAACCTCTCCAACGAGGCGATCAACGCCGCCCGCACCCAGGCCCGCGAGCTCTACGGCGACGCCTACGTCCCCGCCGAGGCCCGCCGCTACAGCAAGAAGGCCAAGGGCGCGCAGGAGGCGCACGAGGCGATCCGCCCCGCCGGCGACTCCTTCCGCACGCCCGGCCAGCTCGCCGGCCAGCTCGCCCGCGACGAGTTCCGCCTCTACGAGCTGATCTGGCAGCGCACCGTCGCCTCGCAGATGGCCGACGCCGTCGGGCAGACCGTCAGCATCCGGCTGGCCGGGCGCAGCAGCACCGACGAGAGGGTCGAGTTCACCGCCAGCGGCCGGACGATCACCTTCCCCGGCTTCCTGCGGGCCTACGTCGAGTCCCGCGACGAGGGCGCCGGCAACGGCGACGACGAGCACGGCAGCGACGACGCCGAGCGGCGGCTGCCCCGGGTCGAGCGCGGCCAGCAGCTCGACACGCGGTCGCTGGAGCCGAAGGGGCACACGACGACCCCTCCGTCGCGCTACACCGAGCCCAGCCTGGTCGCCCGGCTCGAGGAGCTGGGCATCGGCCGCCCCTCGACGTACGCGTCGATCATGCAGACCATCCAGGACCGCGGGTACGTGTGGAAGAAGGGCGCCGCGCTGGTGCCCTCCTTCACCGCCTTCGCGGTGGTGAACCTGCTCGAGCAGCACTTCGCCGCGCTGGTCGACTACGACTTCACCGCGTCGCTGGAGAACGAGCTCGACGAGATCGCCGCCGGCGAGCTCGGTCGGGTCGACTGGCTGACCGAGTTCTACTTCGGCGGCGAGGGCCGGCACGCCGGCGGCATCGCGGCCTCCGGCGGGCTCAAGCAGGTCATCGGCCAGCAGCTGGAGGAGATCGACGCCCGCGGGGTCAACTCGATCCCGCTGCGGGCGACCGGGCCGGCCGGCGAGCCGGTCGTGGTCCGCGTCGGCCGCTACGGCCCCTATCTGCAGGCCGGCGGCGAGGAGGGCCCCCGGGTCAGCCTCCCCGAGGACCTCCCGCCCGACGAGCTCACCAGTGAGAAGGTCGCCGAGCTGCTCGCCGCCCCCTCCGGCGACCGGCAGCTGGGCACCGACCCCGAGTCCGGGCACCCCGTCGTGGTCAAGGCCGGCCGCTACGGCCCCTACGTCACCACCGTGGTCCCCGAGGGCAGCAAGGACAGCCCGCGGACGGCGAGCCTGTTCGCGTCCATGTCCCCGGAGACGGTGACCCTGGAGCAGGCGCTGCAGCTGCTGACCCTGCCGCGCACCGTGGGCACCGCCCCCGACGGCGAGGAGATCCAGGCGCTCAACGGCCGGTACGGGCCCTACCTCAAGAAGGGCAGCGACTCGCGGTCGCTGGAGGACGAGCAGCGGCTGTTCACCGTCACCCTCGACGAGGCGCTGGCCGTGTTCGCCCAGCCCAAGCAGCGGGGACGGCGGGCCGCGGCCGCGCCGCTCAAGGAGCTCGGCGCCGACCCGGTCAGCCAGGGCCAGATCACCGTCCGCGAGGGCCGGTTCGGTCCCTACGTCACCGACGGCGAGACCAACGCCAGCCTGCGCAAGGGCGACGACGTCGAGACCATCTCGCTCGACCGCGCCGCCGAGCTGCTCGCCGACCGCCGCAGCCGGCCCGCCGCCACGAAGAAGAAGGCCGCCAGGAAGGCGACCAAGACGGCGGCGACCAAGACCACGGCGGCCAAGACGGCGGCGACCAAGACCACGGCGGCCAAGAAGACGGCGGCCACCAAGGCCACCGCCAAGAAGACCGCGGCCAAGAAGACGACGGCCAAGGGGGCCACGGCGGAGAAGGCGGCCCCGTCCGACGCCGTCCCCGCCGGTTGACCGTGACGGCGACCGGCTCGCTCGACCCCGCCGACTGGCAGCAGCGGCGGACGTCGTTCGGGTCGGTCGCCGCCGACTACGCCGCGCTGCGCCCGGGCTACCCGGCCGACGCGGTGGCGTTCCTGCTCGGCAGGCGGCCGCGGCGGGTGCTCGACCTGGGCGCCGGCACCGGGCTGCTCACCGACGTCCTCGTCGCCGCCGGGCACGAGGTGCTCGCCGTCGACCCGTCGGCGGAGATGCTCGCCCAGCTGCGGACCCGGCACCCCGGCGTCCCGGCGCGGGTCGGCGGCGCGGAGGCGATCCCGCTGGCCGACGCGAGCGTCGACGCCGTCGTCGCGGGTCAGGCCGCGCACTGGTTCGACCCGGAGCCGGCCGCGGCGGAGCTGCGCCGGGTGCTGCGGCCCGGCGGCGTGGCCGGGTTCGTGTGGAACACCCGCGACGAGACCGTGCCCTGGGTCGCCGCGCTCGGCGCCGCACTCGCCACCGAGGCCCGCGGCCACGAGGCCGACCAGGGCGTCGTGGCGGCCTTCGCCGCGACGCTGCCCGCCGACGTGGCCACCGCGCGGTCGCGGGTCGTCCAGCGGGTCACCCCCGAGCAGGTCGTCGGCGGCATCGGCACCCGCAGCTACGTCGCGACGATGACCCCGGACGCCCGCGCCGCGTTCCTCGGCGGCCTCCGCGACCTGCTGGCCGGCCACCCCGACACGGCCGGGCGCGACGTCCTCGAGCTGCCCTACCGCACCGACGCCTACCGGCTCAGCCCGCGCTGAGCGCCCGGCCCTCCGCGATCGCCCGCAGCGCCGCCACGTGGGCGGCGAACGCCTCGCGGCCGCGCGCGGACAGCCGCAGCCAGGTCCGCGGCCGTTTGCCGACGTAGCCCTTGCGCACCTCGACGTAGCCCGCCCGCTCCAGCACGGCCACCGTCTTCGACAGCACCGAGTCGCTGACCTGCACGCCGTCGCGGACGAAGCCGAACTCCGCCTCCTCCGCCGCGGCCAGCGTGGCCACCACCGAGAACCGCACCGGCGCGTGGATCACCTCGTCGAGCGCGTGCCGCGGGTGCCCGGTCACCGCGGCCGCTCCCGCCAGGCACCCACCAGGCACGGCGCCGCGACGGCGACCGCCAGCGGCGCCCACCACGCCCAGCCGGAGGCCAGCCCGGGCACGGTGAGCCCCACCGCGAGCCCGAGGCCCAGCACCGCGCCCCAGACGCCCATGGCCACGCCGAAGCGGGTGGAGAAGCCGGCGCGCACCGAGCCGCGGCCGGCCAGCAGCGCCGCCGCCGCGCCCAGCACGGCCAGCGCGTAGACCACCGCCGCCGCCCCGACCCCGCGCTCGGACCCGGCCACCGGCTGGGCGAGGAAGAACCCGGCGCTCGCGCAGCCGAGGGTGAGCAGGAACGCCGACGCCGCAGGTCTCGCCTCCCGCCGCACCCGGGCGGCCGCGGCGTCGGCCTCGGCCAGCAGGGCGGTGGCGGACTCGGGCGTGGGAGCGGGCACGGCTGCCTCCTCGGTCGGGGTGCGCGACAGGGTGGCAACTACTTTCCACCCGGTCAAGTAGTTGCCAGCCGGGAGCCCACCGCGAACACCCGGCGGAAGGGCAGCACGGTCGTCCCATCCGGCCGCGCCGGGTAGGCCGCCCGCAGCGCCGCGGCGTACTCGGCGGTGAACGCGGCGGCGTCGGCGTCGTCGAGCAGCGCCAGCACCGGCCGCAGCACCGTGCTGCGCACCCAGCTCAGCACCGGGTCGGCGCCGCTCAGGACGTGCAGGTAGGTGGTCTCCCAGACGTCGGCGGACAGACCCGCCGCCGTGAGGACGTCGAGGTAGCCCGCCGGGTCGAGCACCGGGTCGGGCGGGGGAGCGGCCGCGGCCAGGCGGGGCGCCCACCGCGGCCCGGTGCACAGGTCGGCCAGCAGCCGGTGCGTCGGCGCCCGGTGGTTGCCGGGCACCTGCAGCGCCAGCCACCCGCCCGGCGCGAGGTCGCCGGCCCACCGCGCGAGCAGGTCCGCGTGCCCGGGCACCCAGTGCAGGACGGCGTTCGTGACGAGGACGTCGACCGGGCCGTCCGGCCGCCAGTCGCGGACGTCGCCCGGCACGAACCGCACCCGCCCGGGGACGGCGTGCGCGGCCGCGGCGGCGAGCATCTCCGGGGAGGAGTCGACGCCGGTCACCCGCGCGCCGGGCCAGCGCCGCGCGAGCGAGGCGGCCGGCTCCCCGGTGCCGCAGCCCAGGTCGACGACCTCGCGGGGTCCGCGCGCGTCCACCCGGGCCAGGAGGTCGGCGAACGGCCGCGCCCGCTCGCCGGCGTGGCGGAGGTAGGCGGCGGGGTCCCAGGCGGCGCTCACCCGCCGACCGTAGGACCCGGGAGCGTCGTCCCCGGCCGGTACCGTGGACCGGCCGACGCCCACCCTCCATGAGCCCGGGAGCCCCCGATCGACGCCTCTGGTCGCCTGCCCGGCCGCGGCCTGTTCGTCGCCTTCGAGGGTGGGGAGGGCGCCGGGAAGTCCACCCAGGTCCGGCGGCTGTTCGACTGGCTCGGGCTGGTCGAGGTGCCGGCGCGGGTGACCCACGAACCCGGCGGCACGCCGCCCGGCGCCCGCATCCGCGCGCTGCTGCTCGACCCGGCCAGCGCCGGGCTGTCCCCGCGGGCCGAGGCGCTGCTCTACGCCGCCGACCGCGCGCACCACGTCGACACCGTGGTCCGCCCCGCGCTCGAGGCCGGCGAGGTGGTGGTCACCGACCGCTACGTGGACAGCTCGCTGGCCTACCAGGGCGCCGGCCGGGCGCTCGCCCTCGACGAGGTCCGGCGGCTGTCGGCCTGGGCCACCGGCGGCCTGGTGCCCGACCTCACCGTGCTCCTGGACCTCCCGCCCGAGGCGGGCCTGGCGCGCGCCCGCGGCCGCGCCGCCGCCGACCGGCTGGAGTCGGAGTCGGTGGAGTTCCACGAGCGGGTCCGCGCCACCTTCCTCGACCTCGCCGCCGCCGAGCCCGGGCGCTACCTCGTGCTCGACGCGCAGCGCCCCGCCGACGAGCTGGCCACGGCCGTCCGCGAGCGGGTCGCCGCGCTCATGCCGGGGAGGGTGGCGTGACCGCGGCCGACGGCGTCTGGGCGGAGGTCGTCGGCCAGCCGGCGGTGGTCGCGGAGCTGAAGGCCGCCGTCGCGCAGCCCGCCGCGATGACCCACGCCTGGCTGTTCACCGGGCCGCCCGGGTCGGGCCGCTCGGTGGCCGCGCGCGCCTTCGCCGCGGCGCTGCAGTGCCCCGCGGGCGGCGACGGCACCTGTCACGAGTGTCGGACGGTCCTCGCCGGGACACACGCGGACCTCACCGTGATCAACCCGGAGGGCGTGGTCATCACCGTCAAGGAGGCGCGTGAACTCGTCCGGGTGGCCGGTCGGGCGCCGTCCCAGGGGCGCTGGCAGACGATCATCATCGAGGACGCCGACCGCATGAACGAGAGCGCCGCCAACGCGGTGCTCAAGATGATCGAGGAGCCACCGCCGCGGACGGTGGTCATGCTCTGCGCGCCCAGCCTGCACCCGGAGGACGTCAAGGTCACCATCCGGTCCCGGTGCCGCGTACTGGGACTGCGCACCCCGCCCGTGGACGCCGTCGCTGACGTCCTGGTGCGCCGCGACGGGATCGACCCGGCGCTGGCCGCGTGGGCTGCAGCCGCGTCCGGTGGGCACGTCGGGCGGGCACGGAGCCTCGCCCGGGACGAGGGCGCCCGCCTGTCCCGCAAGGCCGTCCTCGACATCCCGCTCTCGCTCGTCTCCCTGGCTGCCTGCCTCAACGCGGCGGACGACCTGCTCGCTGCGGCGAAGGAGGAGACGTCGGCTGCGACCGGCGCCCTGAACGAGGCGGAGACGGAGGCGCTCAAGGCGAGCCTCGGGGTCGGGGCGCGCGGCCCGGGCGTCGCCGCGGCCAACCGTGGTGTCGCCACGCAGCTGAAGGAGCTGGAGCAGCGGCAGAAGGTGCGGGAGAGGCGCATCAGCCTGGACTCGTTCGACCGCGCCCTGGTGGACCTCGCCGCGCTCTACCGCGACGCACTGGTACTGGCAGCTGCGCCCGGAGAGCCGCTGCCGCTGGACCACCCCGACCGGCGGGCCGACGCCGAGGAGCTGGCCCGGCGGATCGGCGCCGAGGGTGCGCTGCGCCGGATCGACGCCGTCCTGGCCTGCCGCACCGCATTGGAGCAGAACGTGAAGCCGCAGGTCGCCGTCGAGGCGCTCACCGTGGCGCTGCGCCTGCCCACGGGGTGACCGCCGGGCCTGCGCGGGTGCGGCGGACCGGTGTCGTACTCTGGACGCCGCACGTCCGCCGCCTTAGCTCAGTCGGTAGAGCATCTCACTCGTAATGAGAAGGTCGTCGGTTCGATTCCGACAGGCGGCTCCCTCCAGCGGCCCTCCCCTCCGGGAGGGCCGCTGCGTCGTCCCTGGGGATCGGCGGTCCGCTCTGGCACGATCCCGCCCGTGGCCAGCGCACCCGCCGACGCACAGAGGTTGCGCGACCTCGCGCGGCTGCGTCGCGTCCGCGACCGGATCGACCGGGAGTACGCCCAGCCGCTCGACGTCGAGGCGCTCGCCCGGGGCGTGCACGTGTCGGCCGGGCACCTCAGCCGCGAGTTCCGCCGCGCCTACGGCGAGTCGCCGTACTCGTACCTGATGACCCGCCGCATCGAGCGGGCGATGGCGCTGCTGCGCCGCGGGGACCTGAGCGTCACCGAGGTCTGCTTCGCCGTCGGCTGCTCGTCGCTGGGCACGTTCAGCACCCGCTTCACCGAGCTGGTCGGCATGCCGCCGAGCACCTACCGGCGCCTCGCGGCGGAGTCCACCGCGGGCATCCCGGCGTGCGTCGCCAAGCAGGTCACCCGACCGGTCAGGAATCGAGAAGCCCCGGTGGGGACGCCGTCCCTAGCGTGACCGCCATGGACCTGACCATCCACTACACCTTCCTCCCGCACGACGACCCGGAGGCCTCGCTGGCCTTCTACCGCGACACCCTCGGCTTCGAGCTCCGCAACGACGTCGGGTACGGCGGGATGCGCTGGCTGACCGTGGGGCCGCCCGGCCAGCCCGCGACCTCGATCGTCCTGCACCCGCCGGCGGCCGACCCCGGCGTCACCGACGACGAGCGCCGCACGATCACCGAGATGATGGCCAAGGGCACCTACGCCTCCATCGTCCTGGCCACCAAGGACCTCGACGGCGCCTTCGAGCGGCTGCAGGCCGGCGACGCCGAGGTCGTCCAGGAGCCGGCCCAGCAGCCCTACGGCGTCCGCGACTTCGCCGTCCGGGACCCCGCGGGCAACCTCGTCCGCGTCCAGGAGGCCGGCTGAGCCGCCCGCCGTCCCGAGTCCACGACGCCCGCCCGGTGTCCGCCGGACGGGCGTCGTCCCGTGCCGGCCGTCACCCCCACCAGGTAGACAGCGACAGCGCCGCCGACGCAGGCGCCCACCGGATGGAGAGACGATGAGCACCGCCACCAGCACCGACCGGCGGGCGTCCGGGTCGCCCGCGGCCGACGCCCACGACCTGATCCGCGTGCACGGCGCGCGGGAGAACAACCTCAAGGACGTGAGCGTCGAGCTCCCGAAGCGCCGGCTGACGGTGTTCACCGGCGTCTCCGGCTCGGGCAAGAGCTCGCTGGTGTTCGGCACGATCGCCGCGGAGTCCCAGCGGCTGATCAACGAGACCTACAGCGCCTTCGTGCAGGGCTTCATGCCCACGCTGGCCCGGCCCGACGTGGACGTCCTCGACGGCCTGACGACGGCGATCATCGTCGACCAGGAGCGGATGGGCGCCAACCCGCGCTCCACGGTCGGCACCGCCACCGACGCCAACGCGATGCTGCGCATCCTGTTCAGCCGGCTCGGGCGGCCGCACGTCGGCGGGCCCCAGGCGTTCTCCTTCAACGTCGCCTCGATCAGCGGCGCCGGCGCGGTGAGGACCGAGCGGGGCGGGCGCGAGGTCAAGGAGCGCCGCGAGTTCAGCATCACCGGCGGCATGTGCCCGCGCTGCGAGGGCATGGGCCGGGTCAACGACATCGACCTGTCCGCCCTCTACGACGAGCGCAAGTCGCTCAACGAGGGCGCGCTGACCGTCCCCGGCTACAGCATGGACGGCTGGTACGGCCGCATCTTCACCGGCGCCGGGCTGCCCATGGACAAGCCGATCGCGCAGTTCACGAAGCGGGAGCTGGACACGCTCCTCCACAGCGAGCCGACGAAGATCAAGGTCGAGGGGATCAACCTCACCTACGAGGGCGTCATCCCCAAGATCCAGAAGTCGATGCTGTCCAAGGACGTCGACGCGATGCAGCCGCACGTCCGCGCCTTCGTGGAGCGGGCGATCACCTTCACGACCTGCCCCGAGTGCGGCGGCTCCCGGCTCAGCGAGGCCGCCCGGTCCTCGAGGATCCGCGGGGCGAGCATCGCCGACCTCTGCGCGATGCAGATCAGCGACCTCGCCGCGTGGGTCCGCGACCTCGACGAGCCCTCGGTGGCCCCGCTGCTCACGGCGCTGCGCGAGACGCTCGACTCCTTCGTCGAGATCGGGCTGGGTTACCTCTCCCTCGACCGCCCCGCGGGCACGCTGTCCGGCGGAGAGGCCCAGCGCACCAAGATGATCCGCCACCTCGGCTCCGCCCTCACCGACGTCACCTACGTCTTCGACGAGCCGACCGTCGGCCTGCACCCGCACGACATCCAGCGGATGAACGACCTGCTGCTGCAGCTGCGGGACAAGGGCAACACCGTGCTCGTCGTCGAGCACAAGCCGGAGGCCATCGCGATCGCCGACCACGTGGTCGACCTCGGGCCCGGGGCCGGCACCGCGGGCGGTGAGGTGGTGTTCGAGGGCACCGTCGAGGGCCTGCGGGCCAGCGGCACGCTGACCGGGCGGCACCTCGACGACCGGGCCGCGCTCAAGACCTCCGTGCGCACGCCGACCGGCGCGCTCGAGGTCCGTGGCGCCCGTACGCACAACCTGCAGGGCGTCGACGTCGACATCCCGCTCGGCGTGCTCGTCGTCGTCACCGGGGTGGCCGGGTCGGGGAAGAGCTCGCTGGTCCACGGCTCGGTGGCGGGCCGGGAGGGCGTGGTGACCGTCGACCAGACCGCGATCCGCGGCTCGCGGCGGAGCAACCCGGCCACCTACACCGGGCTGCTGGAGCCGATCCGCAAGGCGTTCGCCAAGGCCAACGGCGTCAAGCCCGCGCTGTTCAGCGCCAACTCCGCGGGCGCCTGCCCCACCTGCAACGGCGCGGGCGTCGTCTACACCGACCTCGGGATGATGGCCGGCGTCGCCACCCCCTGCGAGCAGTGCGAGGGCCGGCGGTTCGACGCCTCGGTGCTCGAGTACCACCTGGGCGGCAGGGACATCAGCGAGGTCCTCGCGATGCCGGTCGCCGAGGCGCGGGAGTTCTTCGGCTCCGGCGAGGCCCGCACCCCCGCCGCGGCGAAGGTGCTCGACCGGCTCGCCGACGTCGGGCTCGGCTACCTCACCCTCGGCCAGCCGCTCACCACGCTGTCCGGCGGCGAGCGGCAGCGGCTGAAGCTGGCCGCGCAGATGGCCGACGAGGGGGCCGTCTACGTCCTCGACGAGCCGACCACGGGCCTGCACCTCGCCGACGTCGAGAACCTGCTCGCCCTCCTCGACCGGCTCGTCGACTCCGGCCGGTCGGTGGTCGTCATCGAGCACCACCAGGCGGTCATGGCGCACGCCGACTGGATCGTCGACCTCGGTCCCGGGGCCGGCCACGACGGGGGCCGGGTCGTCTTCGAGGGCACGCCCGCCGACCTCGTCGCCTCCCGGTCCACCCTCACCGGCGAGCACCTCGCGGCCTACGTCAGCGCCTGACGCGGGCTGGCCGAACCCCTCTCCTTCGAGGGGGGACCGGGAGCCGCGGGCTCAAAGAGGAACAGGAGCGGCCGATACCTCTCCCGTCGGCGCCCGGTACCACGCGGCGCCGGAGGAGGGGACCCATGCACCACGACGCCGGTACGTCCACGCTCACCACCCGACTGGTCCTGCGGCTGGCCGCCGACCTCGGAGGTGACGGCTCGGTCGACCGGGTGCTGGCGCGGGCCGGGCTCGGCGACCGGCGGGCGGAGCTCGAGGGCCTGCACGGCCGGGTGCCCTACGGGGTCAAGGCGGCGCTCCTGGACGCGGTGGCCGCCGAGCTCGGGGACCCGGGGATCGGCCTGCGCCTCGGGGAGGCCGCGCTGCAGGACCCGGCCCTCGCGCCGTTCCGGGCGGTGGTCCGGGCCCTCGGCTCGCCGGAGGCCGTGCTGCGCTCGGTGTCGCGGGTGTCCACCCGGCTGGACACCGCCGCGGTCTTCCGCTGCCTCGGCGCGGACCCCGGCGCCGCTCGCGTGGGGTGGCGGGTCCTGCCGCCGGACGTCCCGAACCGGGTCGACTGCGACTACAACACCGGGATGCTCCGGCAGGTGACCGTGGTGTTCGGGCTCCCCGCGGCGGAGGTGCGGCACGAGGCCTGTCAGGTCGACGGCGCCCCGGAGTGCGTCTACGAGGTCAGCTGGGTGCCGCGGCGCAGGACCTCCCGGAGGCCGTGGCGCCGGCGTCCCGCGGCCCGGCCCGACCTGGACGCGGCGCTCCTGTCCGACGAGCGGCTGGCGATCCTGCAGGACGCCATCGGTGACCTGGTCTGCGGTGCCGACGTCGAGCAGACCCTGGACCGCGTCACGTCCCGCGCGGACCGGGCGCTGCACGCCCCCGGCCACCTGCTCGACGTCCGCCTGCCGGACGGGGCACGGCACGTCCGGACCCGTGGTCTGGGCACGGAGGTCGTGGACCGTCTCGGCGACACCGTCCTCGAGCCGGGTCTGCAGCGGGTGGGGGACGCCGAGGTGCTGGCCGTGCCGGTGGCCGCGGCGGACCGCGCCTACGGCGTCCTCGCCGCCGTCCTGTGGCCGGGGCAGGCGTTCTTCCCCGAGGACGAGGCGGTGCTGGCGGCCTTCGCCCGGCACGCGGCGGTGGGCCTGCAGACGTCGGCCCTGCTCGCCGAGGCCCGGGAGCACGAGGAGACCGCCCGCCTGCTGCTGACCGTCGCGCGGTCCCTGGCCGGCCAGGGGTCCGTGCACCGGATCGCCCAGGTGGTCGCGGAGGCCGTGCCGGTGCTCTGCTCGGCCGAGCGCTCGGCGGTCGCCCTGTGGGAGTCCGGCCGTGAGTCGGTCCGGATCGCGGGGGCGAGCGGCTGGAGCGGCGAGCTGGCCGACCGCGTCGCCCGCTACGCGACCGACACCTCGCAGAGCCCGGAGCTGTGCGAGATCGTCCGCCACGGCCGGCCGCTCCTCGTCGACGCCTCGGGCTCGCCCTGGGCGCGCGGCGTCCTGGAGGAGTTCGGGGTCCGCGCGATGGCCGGTGTGCCGATCGCCGTCGGCGAGCGGTTCGTCGGGATCGTGCTGGCGCACTGGGTGCACCGGCAGCCGCCCACCACGCTGGGGGAGACGCTCGTCGAACGTCTCTGGGGCCTCGCCGGCATCGCCGGCGTCGCGCTGGAGAACAGCCGGCTCGCCGGTGAGGTCGAGTGGCAGGCCGCGCACGACGCCCTCACCGGGCTGCCGAACCGCGAGACGTTCGAGGCCCGCCTGCAGCAGCTCGTGGCGCCCGGCGACCGGTCCGCCGGCTGCGCGGTGCTGTTCTGCGACGTCAGCCGGCTGAGCAGGGTCAACGAGAGCCTCGGGCACGAGGCCGGCGACGAGGTGCTGCGGCAGGTCGCCGACCGGCTCCGGTCGGTGCTGCGCGAGGGCGACGTGCTGGCCCGCTACAGCGGTGACCAGTTCGCCGTCGCCCTCCCGGGCGTCGGGGCGACGGGGCTCGCGGCACTCGGCGACCGGGTCGCCGCGGCCGTCACGACCCCGGTGACGGTGGCGGGCGAGGACGTGTTCGTCGACCTCGTGACCGGCACGGCGGCGACGGACCCCGCGGACGCGCCCGCGGAGTCGGCCCGCGAGCTGGTCGCCCGGGCCGCCGAGGACCTGCAGCGGGCCAAGGCCCGGCTGCGCGGCGGCCGCACCACGCGGATCGCCTCCGCGCACGAGCTGCGGCTGGAGACCGACCTGCACGGCGCCCTGGCGCGCGCGGAGATCGAGGTCCACTACCAGCCGCAGGTCGACCTGGTCAGCGGGCGGGTGGCGGCCGTGGAGGCGCTGGTCCGGTGGCGGCACCCCGAGCTCGGCTCCGTCCCGCCGGACGTGTTCGTCCCCCTCGCCGAGGCCGGCGGCCTGATCGGGGACATCGGCGCGCACGTGCTCCGCGAGGCCTGCGCCACCGTCGCGCGGTGGCGGTGCGAGGGGCTCGACCTCGACGTGGCCGTCAACGTGTCCCCGCTCCAGCTCGCCGACCCCGGCTTCGCCGACCTGGTCGAGGCGGTCCTGCGGGAGACCGGGCTGCCGAGCCGGGCGCTGACGGTGGAGGTCACCGAGAGCCAGGTGCTGTCGGAGGCTGCGGTGCGCAACGGGCACCTCGCGCGCCTGCGCGGGCTCGGTGTCGGCGTGTCCGTCGACGACTTCGGCACCGGGTGGTCCTCCCTGGCCCAGCTGCGCCGGCTCCCGGTCACCGAGGTCAAGATCGACCGCTCCTTCACGGCGGGGATGACCGACGGCGACGGCCCGGTCGTGGCCGGGGTCGTCGGCCTCGGCCGTGGTCTCGGACTGCGCGTGGTCGCCGAGGGGGTCGAGACCGCCGAGCAGGTCCGCCGGCTCGCCGCCCTCGGGTGCGACCGGGTGCAGGGGTACCTCGTCGGCCGGCCCGCCCCGGCCGGGGAGCTGGCGGAGCGGCTGCACACCGGACCGGTCCTGCCGGCCGACGTGCCGCGGCCGCGGGTGCCCGTCCCCGGCTGAGGCCGGTGGCGTGCCCGCCGGCACCTCCCCCGACGGGGGGAGGGTGACCTCCCGGGGTGCGCCCGACTGGAGATCCGCGTCCCCGCTGCCGATGCAGCTGGGGAACGTGACCGCGAGGACCTGCCGCGGACCGGGTGGTCCCCCGTCGTCACGTGCGTGACCGGGCGAGCGAGGAGGACGACGATGGGGACGCCGGGAGTCGACTACCCCGAGGACAGGGCCGTGCTCGACGTGAAGGCGGTCAGCCGGGACGACGTGCTGACCAGCTTCGTCGAGGAGGCGACGGGCGGCGAGCTCGTCGTCAGCGTCGGGGAGGACGCCTCGCGGCGCCGCGTCCGCCTCGACGTGGGCGAGCGCATGGAGCTCATCTGGCGGGGGCCCGAGGAGCTGCGCTCCCTGCCGGTCGAGCTCGCCGAGGTCCGCACCGGCGACGCGCCGACCTGGCGGCTCCGCGTCGTCGGCCCCGCCTCGCGGGGGCAGCGGCGGTCCGCGGTCCGCACCCCGCTGTCGCTGCCCGTCGAGCTCGGCGCCGGCGAGACCCTGCTGTCGGGGACCACCGTCGACCTCAGCGAGGGCGGCACGCGCTGCATCCTCGGTGGCAAGCGGGAGGTGGGAGCGGCCCTGGAGGTCGGCGCGGTCCTGCCGGTCACCGTGGACCTGGACGGCACCCGGGTGTCGGCCAAGGCCGAGATCGTCCGGCGCCACCCGCGCGAGGACGAGCGCACGGAGCTGTCGCTGCGCTTCGTGGGCCTGGGCGAGAAGCGCGAGGACCTCATCCGCCGGCGGGTGTTCGCCGAGCTGCGCGACCTGCGCTCCCGCGGCCTCATCTGACCCCGGCGGCTGCGCCAGACTGCCGGCGTGGACAGAGCCCTCCTCAGCGCCGTCGCCCACCGCTGGCACCCGGTCGCGGCCCCCGTCTCCGACGACGCCCTCGCCCGGCTGGTCGCCCGGATGGCCCCGCCCGAGGACGGCCGGGTGCTCGACCTCGGCTGTGGCTCCGGCGCCTGGCTGCTGCCGCTGGTCGCCGCCCACCCCGGCGTGGTCGGCGTCGGCGTCGACACCTCCGCCCCCGCCCTGGACGCCGCCCGGGACCGGGCCGCACTCGGTGGCCTGGTCGGCCGGGTCGAGTTCGTGCAGGCCGACGCCGCGGCCTGGCGCGGCGGGCAGTTCGACGTCGTCGTCTGCATCGGCGCCACGCACGCCTTCGGCGGGCCCGCCGGGACCCTCGCCGCGGTGCGCGGCCACCTGCGCCCCGGCGGCCGGGTGCTGTTCGGCGACGGCTTCTGGGAGGCCGGGCCCGGCGAGGCGGCGCTGGCCGGCCTCGGCGCCGAGCCCGGCGAGCTGCCGGACCTGCCCGGGCTGCTGGCCGAGGTCACCCGCGCCGGCTTCGAGCCCGGCTACGGCCACCTGTCCACGCTCGCCGAGTGGGACGAGTACGAGTGGTGCTGGACCGGCGCGGTCACCGAGTGGGCGCTGACCGAGGCGACCGGGGAGGACCGCGCCGCCGCCCTGGAGGCCGCCCGCGCGCACCGGCGGCAGTGGCTGGAGGGCTACCGCGGTGAGCTGGGGTTCCTGACCCTCGTCCTGCACGACACGAGGCGCTGACACGACGACGGCGGTGCACCCCGTGGAGGGGTGCACCGCCGTGCGTCGTCCGTCGTGCGCTCGGAGGGCCGGTGGATCGCCCGGGGCGGCGGTCAGTGGCCGCCGGCCTCCTGGGCCCGCTTGATGGAGGCGTCGATCTCGGCCTGGGCCTCGGCCCGGCCGACCCACTCGGCGCCCTCGACCGACTTGCCCGGCTCGAGGTCCTTGTAGGTCTCGAAGAAGTGCTGGATCTCCAGCCGGTCGAACTCCGAGACGTCGGTGATGTCCTGGAGGTGGGCCATGCGGGGGTCGGTGGCCGGCACGGTGAGGACCTTGTCGTCCCCGCCCTTCTCGTCGGTCATCCGGAACATGCCGATGGCCCGGCAGGTGATGAGGCACCCGGGGAAGGTCGGCTCCTCGAGCAGCACGAGGGCGTCGAGCGGGTCGCCGTCCTGACCCAGGGTGTGCTCGATGTACCCGTAGTCGGCCGGGTACCGCGTGGAGGTGAACAGCATCCGGTCGAGCCGGATGCGTCCGGTGGCGTGGTCCAGCTCGTACTTGTTGCGCTGGCCCTTGGGGATCTCGATCGTCACGTCGAACTGCACGGCACGTAGTGTGGCCCACCGGTATCAGGCCCACCGGCGCAGGTCCGCCCCGGGGTCTCGTACGGGGGGTGGGCAGCATCGCGCCGAACGGTCCGACGACGGTCACGCCGAGCTACCGGCGGCTGCGCCGGCGCCTGCTGATCGGCGCCCTGGCGCTCCTGCTGGTGGCCGCGCTGGTCGTCGGCGGGGTCCTGTTCCTGACCCGGGACGACGCCGCCCCGGACGCCGCCGGGCCCGCCGCGGTGCTGCCCGACGTCGGCGACCCCGCGCCCGTGCTCGCCGCGCTGTCCTCCGACGCCCCGGCGCCCGACCCCGACGCGCTCGCCGCGGAGCTGGGCCCGCTGCTGTCGGTCCCGGCGCTGGCCCGGGGGGTGAACGCCGAGGTGGTCGACGTCGCCACGGGGGAGACCCTGTTCGACCAGGGCGCCGCTGACCAGGTGACCCCGGCCTCGACGGCCAAGCTGCTGACCTCCGTCGCGGCGCTGACCACCCTGGACCCCGACGACACGCTCGGGACGACGGTCGTCGCCGGGTCCGCCCCGGGCGAGGTCGTCCTCGTCGGCGGCGGTGACCCGACCCTGTCCACGACCGCCCCCTCGCTCACCTACCCGGGCGCGGCCACCGTCGCGGACCTCGCGGCCCAGGTGCTGGCCGCGCTGCCGCCGGGCACGACGGTGAGCCGGGTCGTCGTCGACACCTCGCTGTTCGAGGGGCCGCTGACCGCGGAGGGCTGGGGGCCCGAGGACGCCCCCTCGAGCTACGCCGCCCCGGTCACCGCGGCCGCCGTGGACGGCGCGCGGGTGGTCCCGGGGGAGAACGCCCGCAGCGGCCAGCCCGGCACCGACGCCGGGCGGGCGCTGGCCGAGGCGCTCGGCGCCCCCGGCGCGGCGGTCGAGCTCGGCGAGGCCCCCGACGGCGCCACCACCCTGGGCAGCGTCCGCTCGGCACCGGTCGCGCGGCTGGTCGAGCAGGCGCTGTCGCAGTCGGACAACCTGCTGGCCGACTCCCTGGCCCGCCACGTCGCCCTGGCCCGCGGCCTGCCGCCCACCTTCGAGGGCGCGGCGGAGGCGGTCACCGGGGCGCTGGCCGACGCCGGCCTCGACACCCCCGACGTCGAGCTGTACGACGGCAGCGGCCTGTCCCGGCTGGACCTGGTCACCCCCGACCTGCTCGCCGACGTGGTCACCGGCGCCGCCGACGGCTCCCTGCCCGGCGCGTCGGCGGTCGTCTCCGGGCTGGCCGTGGCCGGCTACGACGGCACGCTCGCCGACCGCGGCGACGCCGACCCGGCCACCGCGCCCGGCGCGGTGCGCGGCAAGACCGGCACGCTGCTCGGCGTGCACGGCCTCGCCGGCACGGTGGTCACCGCCGACGGCCGGCTGCTGGCCTACGCGCTGGTGGCCAACGGCACCACCGGCGGCGGCGGGCCCGAGGAGGCGGCGCTCGACGCGGTGGCCGCGGCCCTGGCCGCCTGCGGGTGCCGCTGAACGGGGCCGACGCCCGGCCTCCGCGCGTACGGTGAGGCGATGACGAGCAGCGCACTGGTCGACTGGGAGCTCGCCGGGCGCACCGCCCGCCGCCTGGCCGGGCCCGGGCCCGCCACCACGCGGGAGGAGGCCGCCGCCGTCGTCCGCGAGCTGCACGAGGCCGCAGCGGCCGCCGTCGCCCACGTCGAGGGCCTGACCGGGCTGCACCCGGTCGCGGGCGGCCCCGTGCCGGAGGTCGCCGTCGTCGACCGGCCCGGCTGGATCGACGCCAACACCACCGGCATGGCCGCCCTGCTGGACCCGCTGGTCACCGCGCTCACCGAGCGCTCGGAGAACCGGCCCGGGCCGCTCGCCACCGCGATCGGCTCGCGCGCCACCGGCGTCCAGGCCGGCGGGCTGCTGGCCTTCCTGTCCTCCCGCGTCCTCGGCCAGTACGAGGTGTTCGGCACCGGCGGGCGGCTGCTGCTGGTGGCGCCGAACGTCGTCGACGCCGAGCGCAAGCTGGGCGTGGACCCGACCGACTTCCGCATGTGGGTGTGCCTGCACGAGGTCACCCACCAGCTGCAGTTCACCGCCTTCCCGTGGCTGCGCGACCACCTCGAGGCGCAGATCGCCGAGTTCGTCGAGGCCACCGACCTCAGCCCCGACGCGCTGCGCGACCGGATGTCCGACCTGGTCCGCGGGATCGCCGACGCCGTCCGCGGCGGGGACGGCGACGAGGGCTCCCAGGGGCTGATGGCGCTGGTGCGCGACCCCGAGCAGCGCGCCGTCCTCGACCGGGTCACCGCCGTGATGAGCCTGGTCGAGGGGCACGCCGAGTTCGTGATGGACGGCGTCGGTCCCGACGTCGTGCCCTCGGTCCGCACGCTGCGCAAGCGCTTCGCGCAGCGCCGCAAGGGCCGCGGCCCGCTCGACCGCGTGCTGCGCCGGCTGCTGGGCCTGGAGCAGAAGATGAAGCAGTACGCCGACGGGCGGACCTTCGTCGGCGGTGTCGTGGACCTCGTCGGCATGGAGGGTTTCAACCGGGTGTGGACCGGGCCCGAGACCCTGCCGCTGGTCGAGGAGCTCACCGACCCCGCCCGGTGGGTCGAGCGGGTGCACGGCCGCCCGGCCGTGACCGCCTGACCGCCGGGGCGCGGTGAGCGGCCCGCCGGTCCCGGTCGCGCAGGTCCGCGGCGCCGTCCGGCCGGGCCTGCGGGCGTCCGGGCAGCCGGTGCTGGTCGCCGTCAGCGGGGGAGCGGACTCCCTCGCGCTGGCCGCCGCGGTCGCCTTCGAGGCGCCGCGCGCCGGGGTGCCCGCGGGCGCGGTGACCGTCGACCACGGCCTGCAGCCGGGCTCGGCGCAGCGGGCGCGGGACACCGCCGGCCTGCTGCGCGGGACGGGGCTGGACCCGGTCCTGGTCGTCCCGGTCGAGGTGGGGACCGACGGCGGCCCCGAGGCCGCGGCCCGCGCCGCCCGCTACGCGGCCCTGGCCCGGTGCGCGCGGGAGCGCGGCGCGCGGATCGCCCTCGGCCACACCCTCGACGACCAGGCCGAGACCGTGCTGCTCGGGCTGGGCCGCGGCTCGGGCCCGCGCTCGGTGGCCGGGATGGTGGCCGAGCGCCCGCCGTTCTGGCGGCCCCTGCTCGGCGTCCGCCGGGCCACCACCCGCGCCGCCTGCGCCGCCCTGGGCCTGCCGGTCTGGGACGACCCGTGGAACACCGACCCGGCCTACCGCCGCGCCCGGCTGCGCGCCGAGGTGCTGCCGCTGCTGGAGGAGGTCCTCGGCGGCGGCGTCGCCCCGGCCCTCGCCCGGACGGCGGACCTGCTGCGCGAGGACCTCGACGCCCTCGACGCGCTGGCCGGCGACCACCTCGCCCGGCTCGCCGGGCCGGACGGCCTGCCGGTGCCGGACCTGGCGCGGCTGCCGGCCGCGCTGCGCCGCCGGGTGCTGCGCGGCTGGCTGCGCGGGGCGGGGGTCGGCGACCTGCAGGCGGTGCACCTGGCCGCCGTCGACGCGCTGCTCACCGGCTGGCGCGGGCAGGGGCCGGTGGCCCTCCCGGGCGGTGCGGAGGCGCTCCGGGCGTCTGGCAGGCTGGTGCTGCGGCCCGCCGGCTCCCGGGGCGGGAGGGCCGGAACCGCCCCCGACCCCGAGGAGCAGGCCCCGTGAGCGAGACCGCGTCGACCCCTGTCGAACTGGGGCCCGACCACGGCTACGGCCCCGACATCGACCACGTGCTGCTGTCCGAGCAGCAGATCCAGGACAAGATCACCGAGCTGGCCGATCAGATCGCGCGGGACTACGAGGGCCGGGAGGTCCTGCTCGTCGGCGTCCTCAAGGGCGCGGTGCTGTTCATGAGCGACTTCGCCCGGGCGTTGCGGCTGCCCACCCAGATGGAGTTCATGGCCGTCTCCTCCTACGGCAGCTCCACCAGCTCCTCGGGGGTCGTGCGCATCCTCAAGGACCTCGACCGGGACATCTCCGGCATGGACGTGCTCGTGCTCGAGGACATCATCGACTCCGGGTTGACCCTGTCCTGGCTGCTCAAGAACCTGGGCAGCCGCCGGCCCGCCTCGCTGGAGGTGTGCGCACTGCTGCGCAAGCCCGACGCGATCAAGGTCGAGGTGCCGGTGCGCTACGTCGGCTTCGACATCCCCAACGAGTTCGTCGTCGGCTACGGCCTCGACTACGCCGAGCGCTACCGCGACCTCCCCTACATCGGGACGCTCAAGCCCGAGGTCTACGCGTCGTAACTGCGGTCCTACCGGACCGCACCGCGGCCAGGAGCCGTCCCCGGCCTGCGCCGAGCCCACCCGTCGCACCCCTCGCGGAGCCCTCCGGGCCCCACTCGGGCACGACACCGCGGCCAGGAGCCGTCCCGGCCTGCGCCGAGCCCACCCGTCGCACCCCTCGCGGAGCCCTCCGGGCCCCACTCGGGCACGACACCGCGGCCAGGAGCCGTCCCGGCCTGCGCCGAGCCCACCCGTCGCACCCCTCGCGGAGC
>NZ_JBJGZK010000017.1:0-85155 GCF_054050475.1 Geodermatophilus sp. SYSU D00525 | reverse complement strand
CCCCCCCCCCCCCCCCCGGACGAGGCCCCGCCCACCCCCCCCGGGCGACCGCCCGGGACGCGCGAGATCACGTGATCTCGGCGCGTCCCGGGCGGAGGGCGTCAGCCGGGCACGTAGTCGAACGTGTCCGGGTCCGGGCCGGTGCGCTCGCCGCGGTCGAGGCCGGTGATGGTGGCCATCTGGCCCTCGTCGAGCTCGAAGTCGAACAGCGCGAAGTTCTCCTCCACCCGCGCGCGGGTCACCGACTTCGGGAAGACGACGTCGCCGCGCTGCACGTGCCACCGGAGCACGACCTGGGCCGGCGTCCGGTCCAGCTTCTCCGCGATCGCGACGATCGCCGGGTCGTCGAGGACCTTGCCCTGCGCGATCGGCGACCAGGCCTCGGTGACGATCTCGTGCTCGGCGTCGAAGGCGCGCACCTCGTCGTTGGCGAGGTAGGGGTGCACCTCGATCTGGTTGACCGCCGGGCGCACCTCGGTCTCGCCGAACAGCCGGCGCAGGTGGTGCGGGTTGAAGTTGGAGACGCCGATCGCGCGGCACCGGCCGCCGGCGTAGATCTCCTCCATCGCCTTCCACGTCTCGACGTAGTCGACGTCGATCGTCGGCAGCGGCCAGTGGATCAGGAACAGGTCGAGCTGCTCCAGGCCCAGGTCGGCCATCGTCTGGTCGAAGGCCCTCAGCGCGTCGTCGCGGCGGTGGTAGCCGTTGTCGAGCTTGCTGGTGACGAAGACCTCGGACGGGTCGATCCCCGACTCCCGGATCGCCTGACCGACCTCCTTCTCGTTGCCGTACATCTCGGCGGTGTCGATGTGCCGGTAGCCGACCTCGAGCGCGGTGCGGGTCGCCTCGACGGTCTGGTCCGGCGGGATCTGGAACACGCCGAAGCCCAGCTGCGGGATCTCGACGCCGTTGTTCAGGCGGATGGTGGGCACGGTGGCCACGGGCTCTCCCTCTCGGTCGCGGACGGTGGGCGGCGCGCCACTCCACGGCGCACCCGGCCCCCGTGGAGCGCGCCTACCCGCCGACCGCGTCCCCAACCCGTGACGCCCGCCCCTCCGTCGCGTCCGCCACGACCGCCGGGCGGCGCAGCAGGGGCGCGCCGAGCAGCGCGAGCCCGGCCGCGCCGGCCGCGGCCAGCGCGGGGACGGCGAACGCCGCCCGGGCGCCCCACGCGTCCACCGCCGCGCCCGCCAGCGCCGACCCGGCGGTGACGCCCAGCGTCAGCCCGGTGTTGGTCCAGGCCAGCGCCTCGGTGAGCGCCGACCGCGGCACCCGCGACTCGGCCAGCGACGTCCCGGACACCAGCACCGGCGCGACGGCGAGCCCGGCGAGGAACCCGGCGCCGACGAGCAGCGGCAGCGAGGTCACCGCCCACAGCCCCTGCGCGGCCAGCCCGAAGAAGACCGCCGTCGCGAGGAACCGGGTGGCCAGCGTGCCGCGCAGCCGCGCCACCCCGTAGGCGAGCCCGGCGACCAGGCTGCCGCCTGCGTAGAGCGCGAGCGCGAGCCCCGCCAGCGCGGGCGCGCCCTGCTCCTCGGCGAAGCCCACGACGACGACGTCCATCGCGCCGAACACGGTGCCCACGCCCAGGTAGGTCGCGCAGACCAGCAGCACCGCCGCGTTGAGTGCGGCCGGCCGGCGGTGCCCGCCGCCGGCGGAGGTGGGCACCGCGACGGGCTCGGTGGCCCGCTGCCGGGCCAGCCACAGCCCGCCGACGGTGCCGAGCACGATGCCGGTGGTGAAGCCGGCGGCGGGGGCCACCATCGTGCCGAGCACGGTCACCAGCGGCGGGCCGACGACGAAGACGACCTCGTCGACGACGGACTCGAAGGCGAACGCGGTCTGCCGCCGCTCGGCGTCCTCCAGCGCGGCCGCCCACCGGGCGCGGACCAGCGCGCCGATGTTGGGCAGGCTCGCCCCGGTCAGGCCGGCGAGGGCGAACCACGCCCAGCGCGGCCCGTCGGCGACGACGACGCCGACGAACGCGAGTCCGGTGACGAGGTAGGCGGCCATCGCCACCTGCAGGACCCGCCCCTGGCCGCGGCGGTCCATGGCGCGGGCCCACTGCGGCCCGCCGGCCGCGGCCGCGAGGGCGAGGGTGCCGGACACGGCGCCCGCCAGGCCGTAGCTGCCGGACTCGCCCTCGACCAGCAGCACCGCGCCGAGGCCGAGCATCGGCAGCGGGAGCCGGGCGACCCACCCGGCGAGGGAGAACCAGACGGCGCCGGGGACGGCGAACAGGCGGCCGTACGGACCGAACAGGGTGCGGGGTGACACGGGCTCTTCTCGCGCTTCCTGGCCACAGGCGAGTGCGGGACTGCCCGCCGGACTCTCGGGTGGCGTCGCGACGGTAACAACGGCCGCCGACGTCGTCGTCCCGTTTCGCCCGCGGTCCTGCGTGTCGCCGACGGGGGTACATGAACGTTCATGCACTCTGTGCGGCGCCTGTCACACCGACCAGAGGATCCCCGTGGCCACGACCCGACCGCTGCGTCTCCGCCTCCTGCTCGTCCCGTTCCTCGCGCTCGCCGCCCTGCTCGTGCCCGGCACCGCCGCGGCCTCCGGGGGCGACGACGGCGGCTCCGTCGAGGGGGCGGTCACCGGCGACTTCGCCGTCACCGTCAACGGCCGCACGTCGAACCCGGCGGCGGGCCGCGAGACCCGCCTGCGGGACGTGACCCCGACCGGCCCGGTCGCCGTCCGCGGCCGGCACGTCACCTTCACGATCGACCCCGCGACGCTCGGTGTGTACGACTACACGCTCACCGGCGCCCCCGACCCGCAGCGCATGGTCACCGCGCCGACCGTCGTCTTCGCCTCCAAGGTCCCGGTGCTCACCGCCGCCCAGCTGCGGGGCGTGCGGATCACGGAGCTGCGGCTGCGCGACGACGTCCTGGTCGCCGAGTTCGCCACCGCGGCCGGCAAGCTCAAGGTGCAGGCGAAGGACGCCCCGTAGGGCGGCATCTTCCAGATGGAGCAGGAGTTCGGCACCGCCGTCGAGTACGTGCACACCCTCGGCGCCGGCCTCTACTACTTCGTCAACGAGTACACGGGGAAGGTCAACTTCGGCGACGGCGTCGCCGGCGACGCGACCCACCAGATGCTGCTCGGCAAGGACAGCCCGCAGGTGGCCACGCGGCTGGAGCAGACCGCGACGACGTCGCGCTGGTCGGTCGCCTCGGGCGGCCGGATGGGAGGCGTGCTCGGTGAGGACGCGGTCGAGCTGTCGGCCGGCGCCACCAGCTGCACCTCCGACTGCCAGGCCCGCAACCGCATCCAGGGCTCGGTCCCCGTGCCGCCGGACCCGACCGACCCCACCCCGATCGGCTGACCGCCGTCGGCGTTGCAGCGCCGGCGCAACCCCCGCATCCGCGGGCGCGGCCCGTACCCCCGGGTCGCGTCCGCGGATGCGGCGCGATCCGGAAGCTCTCCCGCGGGACGGGGGACCTGGTCGGCGTTCCGCACTACATTCGCCAACGTGAGTGCGACCCCGCTCCCCGACCCCTGGACCCGTCCGGCCGACGGCGTCCCGGGCAGTGCCGTTGCGGGGAGTGGCGGGCTGGTCGACCGGCACGGCCGGGTCGCCACCGACCTGCGGGTCTCGCTCACCGACCGCTGCAACCTGCGCTGCTCCTACTGCATGCCGCCCGAGGGCCTGCAGTGGCTGCCCAAGGTCGAGCAGCTCACCGACGACGAGGTCGTCCGGCTGGTCCGCATCGGCGTCGAGCAGCTGGGCATCCGCGAGGTCCGCTTCACCGGCGGCGAGCCGCTGCTGCGTCCGGGCCTGCCCGGCATCGTCGAGGCGACGACGGCACTGCGCCCGCGCCCGGAGGTCAGCCTCACCACCAACGCCATCGGGCTGGCCCGCGTCGCCCCCGCGCTCGCCGCGGCCGGGCTGGACCGGATCAACGTCAGCCTCGACACCCTCGACCGCGAGCGGTTCAAGACCCTCACCCACCGCGACCGGCTCGACGACGTCCTGGCGGGTCTGCAGGCCGCGCAGGACGCCGGGCTCACCCCGGTCAAGGTCAACGCCGTCCTCCTGCGCGGCATCAACGAGGCCGACGCCGTCCCGCTGCTCGACTTCTGCCTCGAGCGCGGCTACCAGCTGCGGTTCATCGAGCAGATGCCGCTCGACGCGCACCACGCCTGGACCCGCGGCGAGATGGTCACCGCGGAGGACATCCTGGAGCGGCTCTCCGCCGCGCACGACCTCACGCCCGACACCGAGGAGCGCGGCTCGGCGCCCGCCGAGCGGTGGCTGGTCGACGGCGGCCCGGCCACCGTCGGCGTCATCGCCTCGGTCACCCGCTCGTTCTGCGGCACCTGCGACCGCACCCGGCTCACCGCCGACGGCCAGGTCCGCAACTGCCTGTTCGCCCGCGAGGAGTCCGACCTGCGGACGGCGATGCGCGAGGGCGCCACCGACGCCGAGCTCGCCGACCGCTGGCGGATCGCCACCCTGGCCAAGCTCCCCGGCCACGGCATCGACGACCCGAGCTTCCTGCAGCCGTCCCGGCCGATGTCGGCCATCGGCGGCTGAGCGCCGTGCCCGGGACCGTCACCGTCCGCTACTTCGCCGGCGCCCGCGCCGCCGCCGGCGTCGACACCGAGACCTGCCAGGCCGCCACGCTGCAGGAGCTGGTCGGCCGGATCGTGGAGACCCACGGCGAGCGCCTCGAGCGGGTGCTCACCGCCTGCTCGTTCCTCGTCGACGGAACGCAGACCCGCGACCGCGCGTTGGAGCTGTCGCCCGGGGCGGTCGTGGACGTGCTGCCCCCCTTCGCCGGAGGATGACCGCCCCCTCGTGAGCAAGCCTCACCATACGAGCCGTCCCCTGCCTCCTCCCGCCACCGAGGTCCTCCCGTGATCGAGTGGCTGCTGGTCCTCGTCGGCGTCCTGCTGGTCCTCGCCTGCGCCGCCTTCGTGGCCTTCGAGTTCGCGCTGGTGACCGTCGACCGGGCCACCGTCGAGCGGGAGACCGAGGCCGGCGTCCGCGGGTCGGCCGGCGTGCTCGCCGCGCTGCGGACGCTGTCGACCCAGCTGTCCGGCGCCCAGCTCGGCATCACCGTCACCAACCTGGCCATCGGCTTCGTCGCCGAGCCCTCGATCGCCACGCTGCTGCGGGGGCCGCTGGAGTCCGTCGGCCTGTCCGGTGCCGCGGCCCGGTCGGTGTCGATCACCCTCGCCCTGGTCCTGGCCACCGTGCTGACCATGGTGTTCGGCGAGCTGGTGCCCAAGAACGTGGCGATCAGCGAGCCGCTGCGCACCGCCCGCGCCGTCGCCGGCTTCCAGCGCGGCTTCACGAAGGCGACGTCGCTGGTCATCCGGTTCCTCAACGGCTGGGCCAACGCGATGCTGCGCCGGCTGTTCGGCGTGGAGCCGCAGGAGGAGCTGGCCTCGGCCCGCTCGCCGGAGGAGCTGACCTCGCTGGTCCGCCGCTCGGGCCGGCAGGGCACCCTGCCCGCCGAGACCGCGGTGATGCTCGAGCGCGGGCTGGCCTTCGGCGAGCTGCGCGCCAGCGACGCGGCCACCCCGCGCACCCGCATGACCACCGTCCCCGCCGACGCCCCCGTGGCCGAGGTGCTCACCACCGCCCGCGACTCGGGGCACTCCCGCTTCCCGGTGGTCGACGACGGCGGTGCCGACGACGTCGTCGGGATGGTCCACGTGAAACACGCGCTCGCCGTCGCCCGCGACCGGCGGGCCGACACCCCGGTCTCGGCGGTCATGCTGCCGCCGCTGTTCGTCCCCACCTCCCGGCGGCTGGACGACCTGCTCGGCGACCTGCGCCGCGGCGGGCTGCAGATGGCCGTCGTCGTCGACGAGTACGGCGGCACCGACGGCGTGGTGACCATCGAGGACCTCGTGGAGGAGATCGTCGGCGACCTCACCGACGAGTACGACGACGAGACCGGCGACGACGTCGTCGACCGCGGCGACGGCACCTGGTCGGTGTCCGGGCTGCTGCGGCCCGACGAGGTCGCCGCGGCCACCGGTCTGGCCGTGCCCTCCGACCGGCACTGGGAGACCCTCGGCGGCCTGGTGCTGCACGTGCTCGGCCGGATCCCCGAGGTGGGCGACCGGATCGAGGCGCGGCCCGCCCTGCCGCCGGAGCTGGCCGCCGAGGCCGAGGGGCTGCCGGCCGGCGTGTGGGTGCAGGTCGAGCGGGTCGACGGCACCCGCGTCGAGCGGGCCGTCGTCGGCGGCCTGCCGGCCACGACCGGCGACGAGGAGGAGGACGACCGTGGGTGACTGGCTCGGCGTGCTGGTCGCCGTCGCGCTGCTGCTCGCCAACGCGTTCTTCGTGGGCGCGGAGTTCGCGCTGATCTCCGCGCGCCGCTCCTCGATCGAGCCGCTGGCCGAGGCGGGCTCCCGCCGCGCCCGGACCACGCTGGCCGCGATGGAGCGCGTGTCGCTGATGATGGCCGGCGCGCAGCTGGGCATCACCGTCTGCTCGCTCGGCCTGGGCGCCATCGGCGAGCCCGCGGTGGCGCACCTGCTCGAGCCGGTGTTCGCGGCGGTGTCGGTGCCCGAGGCGCTGGTGCACCCGATCTCGTTCGTCATCGCGCTGACCGTCGTCGTCGCGCTGCACGTGGTGATCGGCGAGATGGTGCCGAAGAACCTGGCGCTGGCCGGCCCGGACCGGGCCGCGCTGGTCCTCGCCCCGCTGCTGTCCGGTGTGGTCACGGTGCTCAAGCCGGTGATCGTCGCCCTCAACGCGCTGGCCAACGGGGTGCTGCGGCTGCTGCGCGTGCAGCCCCGGGACGAGGTGACCAGCGCGTTCACCCGCGACGAGGTGGCCGGCTTCATCGACGAGTCCCGCGCCGGCGGCCTGCTCGACGAGCGCGGCCACGAGCTGCTCACCGGCGCGCTGCAGCTGGAGGAGCGCGACACCCGCTCGGTGCTCATCCCGCGGGCCGCGCTCACCGTCGTCGCGCCGGACGACGACATCGCCGCCGTGGAGCGCGCCGCGGCCACCACCGGCTTCTCCCGCTTCCCGGTCGCCGACGGCGACCGGCTGCTCGGCTACGTGCACGTCAAGGACGTGCTGCGGGCCGACGGCGCCCCGGAGCCGCGGGTCCGGGACATCACCCGGCCGCTGCCCCGGGTGGCCGCCGAGGACGACCTGCGCCGCACGCTGGGCGTCATGCAGGCCGGCCGCGCCCAGTTCGCCGCGGTCACCGAGGGCGGCGGCGTCGTCGGCGTCGTGGCGCTCGAGGACATCCTGGAGGAACTGGTGGGCGAGATCCGGGATGCTGCACACCGGGATTCCGCACACCGGAACGCCGAGAGGACGGGAGCGCGATGAGCTTCATCGAGAAGGCGAAGGCGAAGGCCGAGGAGCTGCTCGGCCGGGCCGAGGAGGTCTACGGCGAGTCGCACGGCGACGCCGCCGCGCAGGCGGCCGGCGAGGCGCACCGGCTGGAGGGCGAGGCCGAGCTGGAGGAGGAGCGCGCCGAGGAGGCCGCGCACGGCCACGGGCACGCCCGCCCGACCGACGAGGACGGGCAGGCGCCGGTCCGCTAGCTCCCCAGCCGCAGGGCCACGAGGGCGACGTCGTCCTCGGGCCGGCCGTGCACGAGCCGCTCGATCACCTCGTCGCACAGCTCGTCGAGCGGGCGCCCGCCGAGCTCGGCGACGGCGTCGGCCAGCCCGGCCAGCCCGGCGTCGAGGTCGAGGCCGCGCCGCTCGACCAGCCCGTCGGTGAACAGCAGCACCGTGGAGCCGGGCTCGAGGACCACGGTGCTCTCGACGCGGACGCTGGCCGGGTCGACGCCGAGCAGCAGGTCGCCGGGGGGCGGGGGCAGCGCGACCGGTCGGCCCGACGGGTCGAGGACCAGCGGCGGCAGGTGGCCGGCGCTCGACCAGCACATCCGCGTCCGCCCCGCCGCGCCCTCCCCCGGCACGCGCTCGAAGCGGGCGACGGCGGCGGTGGCGTAGGTGTCCACGCCGAGGATCGCCATCGCCTCGTCCAGGCCGCGCAGCACCTCGGCCGGGCCGGCGTCGCTGTAGGCGGCGATGCCGCGCAGCAGCGAGCGCAGCTGGCCCATCGCCGCCGCGGCGGCGGTGTCGTGCCCGACGACGTCGCCGATGACCAGGGTCGTCGCCCCGCCGGGCTGGGGGAAGGCGTCGTACCAGTCGCCGCCGACCCGCGCCGCCTCCGCCGCCGGGGTGTACCGGACCTCGACCGCCCCCAGCCCGGAGCCGCGCGGGTCGGTGAGCAGGCTGCGCTGCAGCGCCTCGGCGAGCTGGTGCTGGCGGGCGAACAGGCGGACGTTGTCCAGCGCCAGGCCCACCCGGCCGGCGACCTCGCGGGCGGTGAGCGGGTCCACCCGGGCGGCGCTGCGGCTCTCGGCGGCGAGGAAGGTGAGCGCGCCGATCACCCGGTCCCGGCCGGGCAGCGGGACGGCGAGCACCGCGGGTGCGCCCAGCTCCCGGTAGAGGCCGGCGGCCTCCTCGTCCCCGATCGCGGCGAGCACCGCGGCGCCGTCGGCGGTCACCGTCTCCCCCGCCAGCGCGCGGACCACCGGCGCGGCGGCCGGCATCCCGGGCAGCCGGACGGCGGCGTAGCGGGCCAGCAGCTCGCGGCGACCGGGGTCGCCGTGCCAGGAGCCGAGGTCGCGGGGGCGGCCCTCGTCGTCCAGGACGGTGAGCAGGCAGGCCTCGCCCAGCTCGGGCACGACCAGCCGCGGGATGCGGCGGACCGCCTCGGCGAGCTCGAGCGTGCCGGTCAGCTCGGAGCCGACCCGGGCCAGCAGCGCGAGCCGGTCCTGCGCGGTCCGGCGGGCGGTGACCTCGGAGAAGTACAGGGCCAGGCCGGCCGGCAGCGGGACGGCACGCACCTCGAACCAGCAGTTGAGCGGCTCGGGGTGGTAGGCCTCGACGCTCTGCGGGGTGCCGGTGGCCATCACCTCGCGGTAGACCCGGCCGAACTCGTCGTCCCGGTTGGCGGGGAAGGACGCCCAGTAGCAGCTGCCGACGAGCTGCTCCCACGTGCGGCCGACGACGGCCTCGCCGTGCACGTTGACGTAGGTGACCCGCCAGTCGGCGTCGACGGCGATGTAGCCCAGGGGCATCGCCTCGAGGACGGGGTCGCGCTCCGGCGCGGGCACGGGAACCTCGCTGTCGTCCGGCCGCTGTGCGCGGGCACACCGGTGGGGGCACCACCCCACCCTTGGAGTCGTGCATCGTTGTGCCACGCGCGCCCGGGCCGGTCAAGGAGCCGGGCCGGTCCGGTACCGAGACGGGATCTGCCCTAGGGGCAGGCGACCCACTCCTCGTCGCCGTCGGTGAAGACCTGGCGCTTCCAGATGGGCAGCCGCTTCTTCACCTCGTCGACGAGCTCGGCGCAGGCGGTGAAGGCCTCCCCGCGGTGCGCCGAGCTGACCGCGCAGGCCAGCGCGACGTCGCCGATGCCCAGCAGGCCGACCCGGTGGGAGACGGCGACCGCGCGGATGCCCGGGCGGGCGGCGAACTCCTCGGCGAGCTCGGTGATCACCTGCTCGGCGGTGGGGTGGCCGACGTACTCCAGCTCGGTCACCGACCGGCCGCCGTCGGTGTCCCGGACGACGCCGGAGAAGGAGACGACGGCGCCGGCACCCGCGTCGGCCACGGCCTGCTCGTGCTCGGCGACCGACAGCGGCTCGTCGACGACCCTGGCGATCCGGTGCCTGGCGATCACGGCGCCGAAGCTACCCCGCCCGGCGGCACGTCGAGGTCGACCGGGTCGGCGAGACCCGTGCAGTCGACCTCGGTGACCGGGTGTGCGGCCAGGTAGCGGCGGGCGCCCTCGTCGCCGGTCGCCGTCGCGGCGGCCCCGGCCCAGTGGTCGCGCCCGAGCAGCACCGGGTGCCCGCGGACGCCGTCGTAGGTGGCGACGGCCAGCGCGTCCGGGGCGGCGTGGGCGGCGACCTGCGCCAGCGCCTCCGGCGTCATCCCGGGCATGTCGACCAGCGTGACCAGCGCGGCGTCGACCCGTCCCGGCCAGCCGCGCAGCCCGTCCAGGCCGGTGCGCAGGCTCGAGGCCATGCCGGTCTCCCAGTCGCGGTTGGCCAGCACCGTCGCGCCGCTCAGGTCGGCGGTCCGCCACACGTCGACCGCGCGGGCGCCGAGGACGACGAGCACCGGGTCGCACACCGCGCGCGCCGTCCGCACCGCCCGCTCGACCAGGAGGCTGCCGCCGTACTCGACCAGCGCCTTGGGCATGCCGTAGCGCCGTCCCCCGCCCGCGGCGAGGACCAGGCCGGCGACCGTCGTCATGGCCCCAGCCTCCCCCGCGGGTGGCCGGTTCCGTCCCCGAGGCGTGGCATCGTCCCGCGGGTGAGGGGTCGCGGCGTCGCGGCCGGGTGGCGGGAGGAGCCGGGATGAGCGGGGACGACGGGGACGCGCTGGAGCTGCAGGGCTGGACGGCGCAGACCCACGACGGCCTGGCCGACCTGCTGGCCTCCGCCCCTCCCGGGACCTGGGACGCCCCGTCGCTGTGCGCGGGGTGGCGGGTCCGGCACGTGGTGGCGCACGTGACCATGCCGGCGCGGCTGTCGGCCGAGCGGTTCGGAGCCGAGATGGCGGCGGCGGGCGGTGACTTCGGCCGGCTCTCCGACACCGTGGCGGCCCGCGACGCCTCCCTCCCGGCCCCCGAGCTCCTGGACGCCCTGCGCTCACCGGTGCTGCACCGGTGGCAGCCACCGGGCGGCGGCGCGGCCGGCGCGCTCAGCCACGCCGTCATCCACTCCCTGGACGTGACCGTCGCGCTCGACCGGCCGCCGGTCGCGCCGGCCGACGCCGTCGTCGCCGTCCTCGACTCCCTCACCGCGGCGGACGGCGCGACCTTCGGGATCGACCTCACCGGCGTCCGCCTCGAGACGACCGACGGCGCCTGGGGCCGGGGGGACGGCGCGGTCGTCCGCGCGGACACCGGCCAGCTGCTCGCGCTGCTGAGCGGCCGCAGGCTCCCCGACGGCCGCGCGCTGCGCCGCCGCTGACCCGGCGGTCGGGCTCGGCGGGTCCGGTCTCAGCGCGCGTAGACGGCGACCTCGGAGGCCTTGACCACCGCCCACACCGGCGACCCCGGCGCCAGGCCGAGCTCGGCGAAGGCGGTCGCGGTGACGTCGGCGACCAGCGGCACCTCGCCGTCGAGCTCGCAGCGCACCGTGGCGCCGTGCGGCGTCGCCCCGGCCACCCGCGCCGGCCAGACGTTGCGCGGGCTGCCCTCGGGCCGGGTGGGGTACAGCGCCACCGACTCCGGGCGGACGGCGACGAACACCGGCCCCGCGGTCTCCTCGGCCACCGCCACCACGCCCCCGCCGTCCAGGCGCACCGCCGTCCCCTCCCCCGTGCCCGGCAGCAGCGACAGCCCGACCAGCCGCGCGACGTAGTCGGTGCGGGGGTGCCGGCTGACGTCGGACGGCGTCCCGGCCTGCACCACCCGGCCGTCCTCGACCACCACGACCCGGTCGGCCAGCGCCATGGCGTCCACCGGGTCGTGCGTGACCAGCACGGTGCTGCCCCCGTAGTCGGCCAGGTGCCGGCGCAGCTCCGCGCGGACGGCGAGCCGGGTGCGGGCGTCCAGCGCCGACAGCGGCTCGTCGAGCAGCAGCAGCGCCGGGTCGCCGACCAGCGCGCGGGCCAGGGCCGCCCGCTGCGCCTGCCCGCCGGACAGCTGCGCGGGCCGCCGGTCGCCGAGGCCGCCCAGGCCCACGCGCTCGGTCCACGCGGCCGCGGCGCGGCGCGCGTCGGCCTTCGACGCCCCGCGGGTGCGCGGCCCGAAGGCCACGTTGTCCAGCACCGACAGGTGCGGGAAGAGCAGGTGGTCCTGGAAGACCATCCCGAGCGGGCGCCGGTGCGCGGGCAGCTGCACGCCGGCGTCGACGTCGTCCCACACGGTCCCGTCGACGGCGACCCGCCCGCCGTCGGGCGGCAGCAGGCCGGCCAGCACCCGCAGGAGCGTGGACTTGCCCGCGCCGTTGGGCCCGAGGACGGCGAGCACCTCGCCGTCGGGCACGTCGAGGGCGACGTCGACGGTCACCGGGCCGCGGCGGACGCGGACGGACGCCTCCAGGGTCACGCGGTCACCCCCGTGCGCCCCAGCCAGCGGTCGCGCAGGAGCAGCAGGGTGGCCACCGAGACGGCCAGCAGCACCAGCGACAGCACGATGGCCGCGTCCGGGTCGCGCTGCAGGGCGAGGTAGACCGCGAGCGGCATCGTCTGCGTGGTCCCCGGGAAGTTGCCGGCGAAGGTGATCGTGGCGCCGAACTCGCCCAGCGCCCGCGCCCAGCACAGCACCGCGCCGGCGGCGACGCCCGGCGCCACCAGCGGCAGGGTGACGCGGCGGAAGGTGGTCCAGCGGTCGGCACCGAGGGTGGCGGCGGCGTCCTCGAACCGGGCGTCGGCGGCCCGCAGCGCCCCCTCGACGCTGACCACGAGGAACGGCATCGCCACGAACGTCTCGGCGACGACCACCGCGGTGGTGGTGAACGGGACGGTGATCCCGAACGCGTCGTCGAGCCAGCGCCCGACCAGGCCCTGGCGGCCCAGCACGAGGAACAGCGCGACGCCGCCGACCACCGGCGGGAGCACCAGCGGCACGGTCACCAGGGCGCGCAGCACCGCGCGGCCGCGGGCTCGGGAGCGGGCCAGCACCCAGGCCAGCGGCACGCCGAGGACGACGGAGACCAGCGTGGCCAGCGTCGCGGACACCAGGGACAGCCGCAGGGCCTGCCCCACGCCCGGCTCGGCGAGCAGCGCGGGCACCTGCGGCCACGGCGCGCGGACGACCAGGGCGACCAGGGGCAGGACGAGGAAGGCGACGGCGAGGGCGGCGGGGACGAGCAGGGGCGCCGGCGTGCGGGCGCGCCTCACGGGGTCCGGAAGCCCGCGTCCCCGAGCGCGCGCTGCCCCTCCTCGGACAGGACCAGGTCGACGAAGGCCCGCGCCGCCTCCGGGTTCGGGGCACCGGCCAGCGTGCACAGCGGGTAGTCGTTGACCGCGTCCTCCGCCTCGGGGAAGGGCAGGCCGTCGACGGCGTCCCCGGCGGCGACGACGTCGGTGGCGTAGACCAGCGCGGCGTCGACCTCGCCGAGCTCCACCTTGGTCAGCGCGGCGCGGACGTCCTCCTCCTGCGTGTCCGGGCGGGGCGTCACGCCCGCGGCGGCGAAGACGTCCTCCGCGGCCGCGCCGCAGGGCACCTCCGGCGCGCAGACGGCGATCGTGAGGTCCTCGCGCGCGAAGTCGGCCAGCCCGGTGACGCCGGCCGGGTTGCCCGCGGGGACGGCGATCTGCAGGACGTTCGCGGTGAACACGGTGGGGTCGCCGTCGGCGAGGCCGGCGTCGGTGACCACGGACATCTGGGTGCCGTTGGCCGAGGCGAAGACGTCGGCCGGGGCGCCCTGGGTCAGCTGGGTGGCCAGCGCCGAGCTGCCGGCGAAGTTGAACTGCACGGTCAGCCCGCCGTTCTCCTCCTCCAGCCGCTGCCCGAGGTCGGTGAAGACGTCGGTCAGCGAGGCGGCGGCGAAGACGGTGAGCGTGCCGGTGGGCCCGCCGCCGCCCCCGGTCGTCGTGGCGGCCGCGCCGTCGTCCCCGCTCCCGCACGCGGACGCCCCCAGGGCCACCGCGACCAGCACCGCACCGAGCCGTCGTCCCCGCATGCGCGGGACACTAGCGGCCCTACAGCCGCAGGTGCGGACCCGGTTACGGGACGTCGACGCTCACCTGCGTCGCCTTGACCGTGGCGACGGCGCGGACGCCGACCTCGAGGCCGAGCTCGTCGGCCGCCTCCCGGGACATGAGCGACACCAGCCGGAACGGCCCGGCCTGGATCTCCACCTGGGCCATGACCGTGTCGCGCAGGACGCGGGTGACGATGCCGGCCAGCCGGTTGCGCGCCGAGGAGCCGCGGGTGGTGCCGGGTTCGGGTGCCTCGTGCAGCTCGGTGGCCAGGCGGGCGAGGTCGGCGCCGTCGACGTGCGCCGGTCCGCCGCCCTCGCGGGAGGCGGGCAGCCGGCCGCTGTCGATCCACCGGCGCACCGTGTCGTCGCTGACCCCGAGCAGCGCCGCGGCCTCGGCGATCCGGTAGCTCGCGCTCACCCCGGGGACCCTACGTGCGCGGCGCGTGCACGCACCGCCGCCCACGGACCCGGCCGCCGCGGTCCGTGCTCACGCCGCGCCGACGCGGGGACGCCGACACCCCGGCCTCCGTTTGCCGATCGCGGCGCCCGGGCAGCGGCAGCCGGTGTCACGCACCCCCAGCGACAACCCCGCCGGCGGCTCTGCCTCGGTCCGCACCCGCCGGCTGCGCGAGGTCTCCCGCGACGTCCTCGGCTTCGAGGAGTTCCGTCCCGGCCAGGAGCGGGCCATGCAGGCCGTGCTGTCCGGCCGGGACACGCTGGCGGTGCTCCCGTCCGGCGCCGGCAAGAGCGCGGTCTACCAGGTCGCCGGGCAGCTGCTCGACGGCCCGGTCGTCATCGTCTCGCCGCTGATCGCCCTGCAGCGCGACCAGGTGGAGCGGCTGGAGGAGCTCGGCGACGACGTCGGCCGCGCCGCGCAGCTCAACTCCAGCCTGTCCGCCGGCGAGCAGCGCGCCGCGCTCGAGGGGCTGGAGGACGGGACGGTCCGCTTCCTCTTCCTCGCCCCCGAGCAGCTGACCAAGCCGGAGGTGGTGGACGCGGTCCACCGGGCCGGCGTCGCGCTGTTCGTCGTCGACGAGGCGCACTGCGTCTCCGCGTGGGGCCACGACTTCCGCCCCGACTACCTGCGCCTGGGGCAGGTGGTCGAGCAACTGGAGCACCCGACGGTGCTCGCCCTGACCGCCACCGCGGCCCCGCCGGTGCGCGCCGAGATCGTCGAGCGGCTGGCGATGCGCGACCCCGAGGTGGTCGTCGCGGGCTTCGACCGGCCGGAGATCCGGCTCGAGGTCGACCACCACGCCGACGCCACCGCCAAGCGCACCGCCGTCGTCGACCGCACCGTCGCCGAGGTCGAGGCCGGCCGCGGCCCCGGCATCGTCTACAGCGCCACCCGCAAGGGCACCCTCGAGGTCGCCGACGCGCTCACCGAGCGCGGGCTGCGGGCGCGGCCGTACCACGCGGGCCTGAGGAAGAGCGAGCGCGAGGACACCCAGCGCGCGTGGATGGAGGACGAGCTCGACGTCGTCGTCGCCACCACCGCGTTCGGGATGGGGATCGACAAGCCCGGCACCCGCTTCGTCGTCCACGCCGAGCCCGCCGACTCGATCGACAGCTACTACCAGGAGATCGGCCGGGCCGGCCGCGACGGCGAGCCCGCGCTCGCGGTGCTGGTCTACCGGCAGGAGGACCTCGGTCTGCGCCGCTTCTTCGCCGCCGGGGCCCCGGCCGAGGAGGAGCTGCAGCAGGTCGCCGGGCTGGTCGCCGCCGCGCCCGCCGCCGGCGTCGAGGACGGCGTCGACGTGAAGCAGCTGCGGGAGGAGACCGGCCGCGGCGCCACGCCGCTGGCCCGCGACCTCAACCTGCTCGAGCAGGTCTCGGCCGTCCTCCTCGACGAGGAGGGCGCCGCGCACCCGGCCGAGGGCGCGCCGCCCCCCGGCGAGGCGGCCGCCGCCGCGCGCGAGCTCGCCGAGCACCACGAGCGGGTCGACCAGAGCCGCGTCGAGATGATGCGCGGCTACGCCGAGACCACCGAGTGCCGCCGCCAGTACCTGCTCGGCTACTTCGGCGAGCAGCTCGAGGAGCCCTGCGGCAACTGCGACACCTGCTCGGCCGGCACCTCCCGCGAGCAGCCGGCCGGCGGCGACGCCGACACCCCGTTCGCCCCGGAGACCCCCGTGACGCACACCGAGTGGGGCCCCGGCGTGGTCATGCGGGTGGAGGACGACCGCGTCGTCGTCCTGTTCGAGGAGGTCGGCTACAAGACGCTGGCGCTGAAGGCCGTCGAGGAGAACGACCTCCTGCAGGTCCGCGGCGCCTGAGCGCCCGGCCTCGGGCATGCTGTGCCCCTCGTCACACCTGACCCGGAAGAGGTGGCCCGTGGCCTCGACAGACCGGTCGCCGCTCGGCGACGAGGCGTTCGACCAGCTGCTCGCGCACGCCCGCCTGGACCTCAGCACCGAGCGGCGGGCCGCGGCGGGTCCGGCCGTGACCATGGTGCTGGGGCTCTACGACAGCCTCGACGGGATCCCCGTGGGTGAGACGCCCCCGGCAGCCGCCTTCGACGCGCGCTGGGCGTGAGGACGTGCAGCCATCCGAGCTCAGCATCGCCGAGGCCGCCCGCCGGATCGAGCAGCGCACGCTGTCCCCGGTCGAGCTCGTGCAGTCCGTGCTCGACCGCATCGAGGCGGTCGAGGACCGGCTGAACGCGTTCGTCGTCGTCACCGCCGAGCAGGCGCTGGAGGCGGCACGGCAGGCAGAGCGGGAGATCGCCGGCGGCGACCACCGCGGGCCCTTGCACGGCATCCCGGTGGGGATCAAGGACCTCTACGACGTCGCAGGCCTGCCGACCACCTCCAGTTCCGCGGTCCGGTCCGAGCACGTCGCGACGGAGGACTCGGCCTGCGTGGCCCGGCTCCGCGATGCCGGCGCGGTCGTGGTGGGGAAGACGCACACCCACGAGTTCGCCTACGGCGTGCTGACGCCGACGACCCGCAACCCCTGGGACACCGGTCGCGTGCCGGGTGGCTCCAGCGGCGGGTCCGGCGCCGCCGTGGCCGCCGGGGAGTGCCTGGTGGGGATGGGGACCGACACCGGCGGCTCGATCCGGATCCCGGCGTCGGTGTGCGGCACCGTCGGCCTCAAGCCGACCTACGGCCGGGTGCCCCGCCACGGCATCACGTCCCTGTGCTGGTCGCTCGATCACGCCGGACCGCTCACCCGCACGGTGCGCGACGCGGCCCTGACGCTGCAGGCGATCGCCGGCTTCGACGCCCGCGATCCGGGCTCCGCCCGGGAGCCGGTCCCCGACTACACGGCGGACCTGGACGCCGGGGTCGGGGGCCTGACGCTCGGCGTCCCGGCCAACTACTTCTTCGACGACGTCGACCCGGAGGTGGAGGCGGCCGTCCGGGAGGCCATCGGCGTCCTCGAGGCCCAGGGTGCCCGGCTGCGGGAGGTGGAGATCCCCTACGCCGACCAGATGATGGCCGTCGAGTTCGGGGTCCTCGTGCCCGAGGCGAGCGCCTACCACCAGGAGATGCTGCGGGAGTCCGGGGGCCTCTACACCGACGACGTCCGGGTCTTCCTCGAGGCCGGCGAGACGGTGCTCGCCACGCAGTACATCAAGGCGCTGCGCGTCCGCACGCTGGTGCAGCAGGCGTTCCGCCGCGCCTTCGAGGGCATCGACGCGCTCGTGTGCCCGACCCTGCCCGCCGCCGCGGCCGAGGTGGGGCAGCAGACGTTCACCTTCCCCGGCGGGAGGGAGAAGGCGGTGATCGACGCCTGGGTCGGCCACTCGGCCCCGGGCAACATCACCGGCCTGCCGGCACTGTCGGTGCCGTGCGGGTTCACCTCGTCCGGGCTCCCGATCGGGCTGCAGGTCATCGGCCGGCCCTTCGACGAGGCGGGCGTGCTGCGCGTGGGCCAGACCTACGAGTCGGCGACGGACTGGGGCAGCCGCCGCCCACCCCTCTAGCCGGGCGGGAACCCAGGGGCTGTCACCGCATCGGGGGCTCGCCCTGCGGGACTGCAGGGACGAGTCGATGATCAAGGCCAGTGCAGCGGGTGCGTCGCCCGGTGCGGGAGGAGAGCGCACGTGAAGGTCCTCGGCATCAACGCCATCTACCACGACCCCGCCGCCGCGCTCGTCGTCGACGGGGAGGTCGTGGCCGCGGCCGAGGAGGAACGCTTCAGCCGGCGCAAGCACGGCAAGCGCCCCCTGCCGTGGAGCGCCTGGGAGCTGCCCGAGCTGTCCGCCGCGTGGTGCCTGGAGCACGCGGGGATCCGCCCCGAGGAGCTCGACGCCGTCGCCTACTCCTTCGACCCGGCGCTGATGGGCACGCCGGAGGACTCGGGCCTGTTCGACGACGGCGACACCATGCGCAAGAGGTACGCCGAGATGGCGCCGGACTTCCTCGCGCACGCCCTCCCCGGCCTGGACCCCGCCAAGGTCCGCTTCGTCAAGCACCACGTCGCGCACGCGGCCTCCGCCGGCAAGGCCGCTCCGCAGCGCGACAACGCCGTCCTGGTGCTCGACGGCCGCGGCGAGGCGCACAGCCACCTCGCCGGCCGCTACGTCGACGGGCAGCTGGAGATCCTCGCCGGGCAGGCGCTGCCGCACTCCCTGGGCCTGATGTACGAGGAGCTCACCGACCACCTGGGCTTCCTGCGCAGCTCCGACGAGTTCAAGGTCATGGCGATGGCCTCCTACGGCAAGCCGCGCTTCCTCGGCGAGCTGTCCGAGCTCGTCCGCGCCACCGGCGACGGCGGCTTCGTGACCGAGCGGATCGACTTCTCCGAGTTCGCGCCGCGCCTGGGCAGGGACGAGCAGTGGACCGAGGACCACGCCGACCTCGCCGCCAGCGTGCAGACGCGGCTGGAGGAGGTGCTGGTCGACCTCGCTCGCTGGGTGCACGAGCAGACCGGCGAGAAGACGCTCACGATGGCCGGCGGCACGGCGCTCAACTGCGTGGCCAACACCCGCATCCTCGCCGAGAGCCCGTTCGAGCAGGTGTGGGTGCAGCCGGCCGCCGGCGACGCGGGCACCGCGCTCGGCGCCGCCCTGCACGTCGCCGCCGAGCTCGGCGAGCGGACCGAGCCGATGCCCGGCGCGGCGCTGGGCCGCGGCTGGAGCGACGACGAGATCGAGCGCCGGCTGCAGACCGCCGCCGTCGACTACGAGCGGCCCGACGACGTCGCCGAGGCCGTCGCCGAGGTGCTCGCCGACAACGGCATCGTCGCCTGGTTCCAGGGCCGCAGCGAGTACGGCCCGCGGGCGCTGGGCCACCGCTCCCTGCTCGCCCACCCCGGCTTCGAGGCCAACCTCGAGCGGATGAACGACGTCAAGGGCCGCGAGCAGTTCCGCCCCGTGGCGCCGATGGTCCTGCTGGAGCGGGCACCGGAGATCTTCAGCCGCGGGCCGATCCCCTCGCCGTACATGCTCTTCGTGCACGACGTCGCCCCGGAGTGGAAGGACCGCATCCCCACGGTCACCCACGTCGACGGCACCGCGCGCATCCAGACGATCGACCCGGAGACCGAGCCGTTGGTGCACCGGATGATCTCGGCGTTCGAGCGGCGCACCGGGCTGCCGGTGGTGGTCAACACCAGCCTCAACACCGCCGGGCGGCCGATGGTCGACGATCCCCGCGACGCCCTGGAGTGCTTCGGCTCGGCCCCGGTCGACCTGCTGGCCATCGGCCCGTTCGTCGTCCGCCGGCCGCGGCGCACGCCCCGCCCCTGACCTCTCCCCCGCAGGGCCCCGCGCCGACGGCGCGGGGCCCTGCGCGTTCCTCCGCTCCCTCCACCGGGTGACCGGCGAACCGGAACGCCCACGGCGTCCGAAGACCCGGTGCACCGCCGGCAGACGGCGACCCACTCGGACACGGAGGAAACCCATGGCCACCACGGGGAACACCGGCGCACGGCCGGCGATGGCCTGGCCCCAGATGCTCGCCCTCGCCTTCGGCGTGGTCTACCTGCTCGTCGGCGTCGTCGGCTTCTTCGTCACCGGCTTCGACGGCTTCGCCAGCCACGGACAGGACGAGATGCTCCTGTTCTTCATGATCAACCCGCTGCACAACGTGGTGCACGTCCTCATCGGCATCGCCGGCATCGCGCTGTCCCGGACGCTGGCCGGCGCCCGCACCTACGGCTGGCTGCTCGCGGTCGGCTACGGCGCGGCCTTCGTCTACGGCCTGATCGCGTCGGGCAAGGACTGGGACGTCCTCAACGTCAACGCCGCGGACAACGCGCTGCACATCGCGACCGCCATCGTCGGCCTGGTGCTCGCGCTCGGTCCGGTCAACGCGGCCGTCCGCGCCTCGCGCGCCTGAGGAAGGCGTCACCCGGGGCCGGGTGCCCGCCACGCCGCGGGTGCCCGGGCTCCCGCCGTCCCCGGACCCGGACGGCGCGCGACCCCCGTGCGACGCCGGTCACGCGGCGGTCTACCTTCCGGGCATGGACTTCGCCCTCTCCGCCCGAGCCGAGGACGTCTGCGGCCGGATGTGGGACTTCATGCGTGAGCAGGTCTTCCCCGCCGAGCCCGTATACGAGGCGTGGCGCGCCGAGCGTGGCCACGACAACCACGAGCACCCGCCGGTCCTCGAGGACCTCAAGAAGGAGGCCCGCGCCCGCGGTCTCTGGAACCTCTTCCACCACGAGCTCGGGGGGCTGACCAACCTCGAGTACGCGTCGGTGGCCGAGATCATGGGCTGGTCGCCCACGATCGCCCCCGAGGTCACCAACTGCGGCGCCCCGGACACCGGCAACATGGAGACGCTGATGATGTTCGGGACGCCCGAACAGAAGCAGCGCTGGCTCGAGCCGCTGCTCGAGGGCGAGATCCGCTCGGCGTTCGCGATGACCGAGCCCGACGTCGCCTCCTCCGACGCCCGCAACATCCAGACGTCGATCGTCCGCGACGGCGACGAGTACGTGATCAACGGCCGCAAGTGGTGGACCAGCGGCGCCGCCGACGAGCGCTGCCAGATCTTCATCCTCATGGGCAAGACCGACCCCGACGGCGCCCCGCACCGGCAGCAGTCGATGGTCCTGGTGCCGCGCGACACCCCGGGCCTGGAGATCATCCGGCACCTGCCGGTGTTCGGGTACCAGGACCAGCACGGCCACTCGGAGATGCGGCTGACCGACGTCCGGGTCCCGGTGAGCAACATCCTCGCCGGCGAGGGCGACGGCTTCATGATCGCCCAGGCGCGGCTCGGCCCCGGCCGCATCCACCACTGCATGCGCGCGCTGGGCATGGCCGAGCGGGCGCTGGCGCTCATGGTCGACCGCGCGCAGAAGCGGGTCGCCTTCGGCCGGCCGCTGGCCGAGCAGGGCACCGTCCGCGAGACGATCGCCCGCTCGCGCATGGAGATCGACCAGGCCCGGCTGCTGGTGCTGCGCACCGCCGACCTGATCGACAAGTACGGCGCCAAGGGCGCCCGCACCGAGATCGCCGCCATCAAGGTGATCGCGCCGAACGTCGCCTGCGACGTGATCGACCGGGCGATCCAGGTGCACGGCGGCGCCGGCGTCAGCAACGACACCGTGCTCGCGCGCTTCTACGCCTCGGCCCGCACGCTGCGCATCGCCGACGGCCCGGACGCGGTGCACCTGCGGTCGGTGGCCAAGGAGGAGCTCGCCCGCGAGCGCCCCTGGGTCGGCTGACACCGATTCCCGCTCGACGACGGGCCGGCACCCTGCGGGGTGCCGGCCCGTCGCACGTCCGGGGTCAGGTCACGGGGACAGCGTCGTCCCGAAGCCCCCGGCGGCCAGCTTGGCGAGCAACTGGGTGCGGTCCAGGCCGACCCCGGACAGCGCGTCGGCGTCCCGGTCGGTGTCGATCTCGTCGGGCAGCCGGCTCTCCACCGCGTCCGCGGTGCGGTGGTCGCCCTCGGTGCGCAGGATCTCGAGCAGGTGCCGCTTCTCCAGTTTCACGTGCGTCCTCCGTCCTGGGGCCCGCTGGGTCCCCCGGAGTGTGGTGCCGGTCACCCCGGCGCCGCAACGTCAGCGGACCGTGCGCGACCGCCGCAGGAGGAAGCCGCCGACGGCGAGCAGGACGACGCCCACGAACAGCTGGGCGACGCCGACGCCGCCCCGGTCGCTGGCGAACCACGTCGGCGAGGACACCAGCAGCACCACCCCGATGCCGAGGACGAGCAGCGCCACCAGCCGCTCGCGCCGCGCCGTCGTCCCGCCGTCCCCGGGCCGTGCCGGTCCGCCGCCCATGTCGCCTCCGTTCCCGCCGGTCCCCGGACCGGCTCCCCGCCCGAGCCAACCAGACGCCGCGGGCTGGACAGGTAAGCGCGCGCTTGCGTATCGTCCGGCCGTGGGCGACGTGTTCAGGGCCCTCGCCGATCCGACCCGGCGTGCACTGCTCGACGAGCTGCAGGACCGGGACGGCCAGACGCTGTTCGAGCTGTGCGCCCGGCTGATCCAGCGGCACGGGGTGGGCTCGTCGCGCCAGGCCGTCTCCCAGCACCTCGACGTCCTCGAGCAGGCGGGGCTGATCCGGACCCGGCGGGAGGGTCGCTACAAGTTCCACCACCTGGACACCGCGCCGCTGCGCGCCATCGTCGAGAGGTGGCGGCTGGACACGGAGGAGGGCCCGTGCGGATCACCCTGACCAGCGTGCTGGTCGACGACCAGGAGAAGGCGCTGCGCTTCTACACCGAGGTGCTCGGCTTCGTGAAGAAGACCGAGGTGCCGCTCGGCGAGCACCGCTGGCTGACCGTGGTCTCCCCCGAGGCGCCCGACGGCGTCGAGCTGGTCCTCGAGCCCGACGCCCACCCGGCGGCGCGGCCGTGGAAGGAGGCGCTGGTGGCCGACGGGATCCCCTACAACTCCTTCACCGTCGCCGACGTGCACGCCGAGACGGCGCGGCTCAAGGCCCTGGGCGTGCGGTTCACCCAGGAGCCCCTGGAGATGGGCCCGGTGACCACCGCCGTCCTCGACGACACCTGCGGCAACCTCGTCCAGATCGCCAGCCCCACCGGGTGACGTGCTGGAACGGCCCCGTCCCGGGTCCCGCCCTGAGCGTGCGAAGGGTGGGGGGACGGGGTCCTTCCTCAGCCGTTGCGGGACGGCGGCTCGCCTGCGTCGAGGGCGGCCTGGGCCTGGGCCGGGTCGTAGGCGCAGGCGTCCCCGACGTCGGTGGCCGGCGCGGCCGGGGGCGGCGCCGGGGTCTGGTCGCCGCCGGTGTCGCCGTCGGACCCGGCCGCCGAGTCACCCGGCGCCGGCGGCGGGGCCGTCGCCGGGGCGGGGGCGAGCGAGTCGCGCACGATCTGGCGCATCCGGTCGTAGTCCGGGTACGCGGGGTCGATCAGGCTGGGGTCGAAGACGACGCTGCGGATCTCGGCGTCCTTGACCAGGAACGCCAGGTCGACGAAGTCGTCGAGCGCCGACCGCGGGATGTCGGTGCTGACGATGTCCTGCGTCGTCGCGGCCAGCTCCTGGTACTGCTCCAGCAGGGTGATCGGGTCGGCCTCGTCGACGATCGCCTTGATGGTGCAGCGCTGCCGGTCCATGCGGTCGTAGTCGGTGAGCCCGTACCGGCCGCGGGCGAACTGCAGGGCGAGATAGCCGTCGAGGTGCTGGTTGGCTCCCGGCGCGATGTAGTCGTCGGGCAGTTCCTCACCGGTGATGCCGTTGATCGGCACGTAGTAGTTGACGTTGACCGTGATGCCGCCCAGGGCGTCGACCAGCCGGCTGAACCCGTCGAGGTTGACCAGCACGAAGTAGTCGATGTCGAGGCCGAGCGCCTCGCCGACGCCGAGCTTGAGGAAGTCCGCGCCGGGGTCGTCGGTGGGGCCGAGGACGTCCGGGTGGTCGGCCGGCCCGTTGCGGTAGACGGAGTTGAGCAGGCTCTCGCTCTCGCTGCCGGACTCGAAGCCGTCGGGGTAGACCTCCGCCAGCGGGCTGTCGGCCGGGAAGGGCAGGTCCTCCAGGTTCCGGGGCAGGCTGAACAGCGTCGTCTCACCGGTCTCGGTCTCGACACTGGCCACGATGACGGTGTCGGTGCGCACGCCCTCGCGGCCCTCGCCACCGTCCCCGCCCAGGAGCAGGACGTTCACCCGGTCCTTGCTGCCGAACGGGTCCGGGGTGTCCTCGACGGTGGCCGACTCGCGGTCGTCGGCGAAGAGGCCGTCGAGCAGGCCCCGCTGCGCGACGGCGACCGTGCCGACGCGGTAGGCCGGGTAGGCGATCCCCGCGACGAGGAGGGCCACCAGGACGGCGCCGACGACGTGCCGCGGGGCGGAGCTGCGCCGCGGCAGCAGCGACCGGTAGCCGGTGACGACGACGACGGCCCAGGCGAGCGCGAGCACGGCCAGCGCGGCGACGACCCAGTTCAGCGACGTGGAGTCGACGGCCAGCCGCACCGCGGTGCGCCGGCCGGCGGTGGCCAGCCAGACGCCGGCGCCGACGACCAGCAGGAACAGGACCAGGACGACCGCGCCGAGGCGGCGCCGCCCGGAGGCCAGGAACGCGGTCCCGGGGACGACGGCGTTGGCGGCGGTCAGGCCGAGCACCGCCCCGAGGGACCGCGACTCGGGCCGCTGCCGGCGGCTGCGCCCGCGGCGGGCCGCTCTCTGCCCCGGCGGCACCGGCGGGAGGGACGGTGCGTCGCCGATCGGCCGGGTGACGTCCTCGTTCACGGACGCACCCGGGACGCCCCGGGCCGGTTCGTCTCGCTCCCACGGGTCCTGGTCATCCGGTCATGATCCCACTCACGGCTGGCGGTCACGGCCGTCTCCGTACCCAGCACCGCGCCCGGGCACCCGAACGGGCGTGAGGTGCGTCTCCCCTGGTCACGGGGGGTGTCCGGACGGGCTCCGGCGGTGACCACCGGTGCCACCTAGGCTCGGGGACCGTGCGCCTCGCCACCTGGAACGTCAACTCCATCCGGACCCGGGTCGACCGGGTGACGGCGTGGCTGCAGCGCCGCGACGTCGACGTCCTGGCGCTGCAGGAGACCAAGTGCCGCGACGACCAGTTCCCCGAGGAGCGGTTCACCGAGCTCGGCTACCAGGTGGCGCACGTCGGGCACTCGCAGTGGAACGGCGTCGCCGTCGTCTCCCGGGTCGGGCTGGCCGACGTCGAGGTGGGCTTCCCCGGCATGCCGACGTGGGCGGCCAAGGAGGGCGCCGAGCCCGCCGCCGAGGCCCGGGCGCTGGGCGCCACCTGCGGCGGGGTGCGGGTGTGGAGCCTGTACGTGCCCAACGGCCGGCAGCTCGGCGACCCGCACTACGACTACAAGCTCGAGTGGCTGGCCGCGCTGCGCACCGCGGCCGGCGGCTGGCTGACCGCCGACCCGGCCGCGCAGGTCGCGCTGGTCGGCGACTGGAACATCGCCCCCCAGGACGACGACGTGTGGGACATGGGCGTCTTCGCGCACTCCACGCACGTCTCGGTGCCCGAGCGGGAGGCGTTCCGCGCCGTCGTCGACGCCGGGTACGCCGACGTCGTCCGGCCGCTGGCCCCCGGCCCCGGCGTCTACACGTACTGGGACTACACGCAGCTGCGCTTCCCGCGCCGCGAGGGCATGCGGATCGACTTCGTGCTCGGGTCGCCGCAGCTGGCCGGCCGGGTGAGCGCGGCGCTCATCGACCGCGAGGAGCGCAAGGGCAAGGGCGCCAGCGACCACGCCCCCGTGGTGGTCGAGCTGGCGGACTGAGGGCCCGGCGGGCGGCCGCCGTCAGGTGGTGACGCGCGCACCGGCCGGCGACGACGCGACCTCGGGCTCGGCGGCCCGGGCCGACGCCGCCCGCTCGGCGGGCCGCCGGCGTCGGCGCAGCATCCGGGACAGGGCGGTCTGCTGCCCGAAGGACGCGGTCAGCCGGTCGAGGAAGATGGCCAGCAGGACCACGGCCAGGCCGCCCTCGAAGCCGCTGGCGACGTCGAGCTGGGTGACCGCCCGCACCACCACCGCGCCGAGGCCGGCCGCACCGAGCAGGCCGGCGGTGACCACCATGGACAGCGCCAGCATGATCACCTGGTTGACGCCGGCCATGATCGACGGCAGCGCCAGCGGCAGCTGGACCTCGCGCAGCACCTGCCCCGGGCGGGCGCCGAAGGCCTGCGCCGCCTCGACCACCTCGCGGTCGACCTGCCGGATGCCCAGCTCGGTCAGCCGCACGCCGGGCGGGATGGCGAACAGGATGGTCGCCACGACCCCCGGCACGACGCCCACGCCGAAGAAGAAGACGGCGGGGATGAGGTAGACGAACACCGGCAGCGTCTGCATGAAGTCCAGGACCGGCCGGACCGTCATGCTGACGGCCCGGGAGCGGGCCGCCAGGATCCCGAGGGGGATCCCGATCGCCGCGGCGATGACCGCGGCCACGAGCACCAGCGCGAGGGTCTGCATGGTCTCGACCCACAGCTCCAGCGACACCACCAGCAGGAACGCCAGCACGGTGTAGAGCGCCAGCCACGGGCCGCGCAGCAGCAGGGCGAGCACCGTGAACACCACGATCCACACCACCGGCGGCGGGGAGACCAGCACGTCGGTGAGCCGGTCCACGAGGACCTGCATGACGTTCGAGATGGCGTCGAACAGCCAGGGGACGGTCGCGAGCAGCCAGTCGATGAGGTCGGCGACCCACTGGCCGAGCGGGATGTGCGGGATCACGGGCGCCTCCCCCGGACCGGGACGGCCGACAGCGCGTCGAGCACCGCGGCCCGCGGGACGACGCCGAGCAGCCGCCCGCCGTCGTCGACGACGCCGAGCGGCACGGGGTGCCGCCCGACCAGGTGCACGAACTCGACGACCGGGCGGTCGGCCGCGATGGTCGCGTGGTCGGCGACCAGCTCGCGCGGGCCGAGGGCGGACCGGCCCTCGTGCACCGCGCGGGCGAGCAGGTCGTCCCGGGCGACGCCGGCGATCCGCCCGCCGTCGTCGAGGACGTAGACGCCGTTGGCCTCGGCCGCGCCCAGGGCCCGGAGCACGTCGCCGGGTGCGTCGCCGATCCGGGCGGTCAGCCGCGGCTCGCGCAGCAGGTCGCCGGCGGTGAGCACCCGGGTCCGGTCGACGTCGGAGGTGAAGTCGGCGACGTAGTCGTCGGCGGGCGCCGAGATGATCTCCGGGCCGGTGCCGAGCTGGACCGTCCGCCCGTCCTTGAGCATGAGGATCCGGTCGCCCAGCCGCATGGCCTCGTTGAGGTCGTGGGTGATGAAGACGATGGTCTTCGCCAGCTCCGACTGCAGACGCTCGAGCAGGTCCTGCATGTCGCGGCGGATCAGCGGGTCCAGCGCGGAGAACGGCTCGTCCATGAGCAGCACCTCCGAGTCGGCGGCCAGCGCGCGGGCCAGGCCCACGCGCTGGCGCATGCCGCCGGACAGCTCGTCGGGCCGGGCGTCGGCCCGCTCGAGCAGCCCCACCGTCCCCAGCGCCCAGTCCGCCCGCTCGCGCTGCTCGGCCGCGCTCGCGCCGCGGACCTTGAGCGCGTAGGCGGCGTTCTCGCGGACCGTGCGGTGCGGCATGAGCGCGAAGTGCTGGAACACCATGCTCATCTTGTCGTTGCGCACCGCGCGCAGCTGCGCGTCGTCGAGCGCGCGCAGGTCCCGCCCCTCGACCTCGACGGTGCCGGCGCTGGGCTCGATGAGCCGGTTGAGCAGGCGGACCAGCGTCGACTTGCCCGACCCCGACAGCCCCATGACGACGAACAGCTCACCGCGCTCGACGGCGAAGCTGACGTCGTGGACGGCGAGCGTCGCCCCGGTGCGCCGCTGGATCTCGTCCCGCCCGAGCCCCTCCCCGGCCAGCCGCAGGGCCTCCTGCTCCCGCGCCCCGAAGACCTTGGTCAGGCCCGAGACGCGCAGCACCGGCGCGGTCACGTCAGCCGATCCACTCGTCGATCTGGTCGCCGTGGGAGTCGACCCACCCGCGCGCCACCGTGGCCACGTCCTCGCCGTCGACGTCGACCTGCTTCTGCATCTCCTCCATCTCCTCGACGGAGATGCGGAAGTTCGTCAGCAGCTCGACGAAGCCCGGGGCCTGGTCCCGCAGCTCGTTGCTGGCGGCGATGTTGGCGCTGTAGGAGGGCATCGCGCAGGCGCCGTCGCCCTCGGTGAGGCAGCCCTCGGTGTAGGGCGTGGGCTCCTCGAGCTGCACCATGTCGTACTGCGCGAACACCGCGTGCGGGTGGTACAGGTACAGCACGATCGGCTCCTCGCGGCTGTAGCTGTTCTCCAGCTGCGCGAGCTCGGCGGCCTCGCTGGAGACGACGTGCTCCAGCTCGATGCCGTAACCCGCGAGCCGCTTGGCGTTCTGCTCGGTGGTGATGTAGCCGGGGTCGGCGTCGTAGAACTTGTTGCCGAGCTGCTCGGCGTAGTCGTTGAGCTGGGTGACGCTGGTCAGCCCCTCCAGTGGCCCGCCCGGCTCGACGGCGTAGGCCGGCACGAACCAGCCCTGCGCGGCGTCGCCGTAGGTCTCCGAGACGATCTCGACCCGGTCGGCGGCCGAGTCGGCCAGCTCCTGCTGGTTGGGCAGCGCCACCTCGGTGAGCAGGTCGATGTCACCGCGCGCGGCGCCGGCCCAGGCGGCGGCGGGGTCGAGCTGGGTGGTCGCCAGCGAGGCGACGCCGAGGTCGGGGTTGTCCGCGGCGATCTCGCCCAGGATGGCGTTGGTCAGGCCGGCGGCCGTCCAGCTGAACTGGGCGGTCTGGACGGTGACGCCGTCGCCACCGCCGCCGCCACCGCCGCCGCCGGAGCCCGCCTCCTCGCTCGTGCACCCGGCGAGGGCTGCGGTCAGGAGGGCGGCGAGCGCCACGGCGGAGGTGCGGGAGCGGAGGGGAGTGCGCTGCATGGGGTCCTCTTCCTGGGGACGGGGCCCGGACGGGCCGCAGCAGGTGTGGGCACAGTACGAGGCGCAGGCCCCCTGGAGGAGCCTGCGCCTCGTACCGCGATCGGTCGGGAGAGGGCGGCGGCCCGGGTCAGACGGCCGCGGGCCCGACCGGGGCGTCGCCCCGGAGGGTGATGCGGTGCATGACACGGCGCTGGTCGCCGTAGTCGCGGTTGGCGTAGTGCACCGTCGACCGGTTGTCCCACATGACGACGTCACCGACCGACCAGCGGTGCCGCACGACGTGCTCCGGCTTGGTGATGTGCGCGTAGAACAGGTCGAGCAGGTACCGGCTCTCGGCGTCGGACACGCCCTCGATGTGCGAGACGAAGCCGGGGTTGACGAACAGCCCCTTGCGGCCGGTCTCGGGGTGCACCCGCACGACCGGGTGCGAGACGGGGACCAGCGCCCGGTACTCCTCGCCCTCCCACGTCGTGCGCTCCTCGCGCTGGGCGATGTAGTAGCCGAACTCGCGGGTGCCGTCGTGCACCGCGACGAGCTGGTCGGCCAGGTGCTGCAGCGGCTCGCTGAGCGAGCGGTAGGCCAGCTCCAGGTCGGCCCACTGGGTGTCACCGCCGGTCGGCGGGAGGACGACGGCCCGCAGGACCGATCCCAGCGGCGGCCGGCGCACGAAGGTGACGTCGGTGTGCCAGACGTCGGCGAAGCCACCGGTGGCGCTGTCGAGCGCGTAGATCTCGGGGTGCTCCTCGTCGACACCCGGGACGACCGGGTGCGACTCGGTGACCTCGCCCAGGCGGCGGCCGAGGGCGATCTGGCCGTCGGGGTGCAGGTCGTGCTGGCCGGCGAAGAACAGCACCTTGTACTCGGCGAGCGCGGCCCGGATCGCCCGGACCTGCTCGTCGGTGGCGCGGGCGAGGTCGACGCCGTGGACCCGGGCGCCGATGGTCGGCTCCAGGCGCTCGAGGTCGAGGACGCCGCCGTCGACGGCGGCGGGCGTGGTCGGGGCAGCAGCGAGCAGGGTCATGCGGGGTCTCCAGGGGTGGGTGCGGACGAGCGGACGGGGCCGGGGACGGGTCTCAGGCCCGACAGAGCGCGCTCGCGCACCGCAGCAGGTCGACGTGCCGGCGCTCGACGAGCGCAATCCGCACAATCCCGACCGACTGCATAGGGATTACCGTAGCGGGTGTTCCCGCCTCCTGACGACGAGGGGTCCCGCCGTGTCCGTGCCCGGCTCGCTGTTCATCGACGGGACGTGGCAGGACGCCCGCTCCGGCCGCGTCCTGCGGGTCCTCGACCCGTTCGACGGGTCGCTCGTGCTCGCGCACGACGCCGCGACGCCGGGTGACGTCGACCGCGCGGTCGCGGCGGCGCGGGCGGCGTTCGAGTCCGGGAAGTGGTCCGGCCTGCCCGCGGCCGAGCGCGCGGCGCTGCTGCAGCGCACCGCGGACCTGCTGGTCCGCGACCGCGAGCACGTCGCGCTGCTGGAGACCCGCGACACCGGCAAGACGCTGCGCGAGAGCCGGGCCGACGTCGACGACGTGGTCGCGGTGCTGCGGTACTACGCCGACCTCGCGGTCGTCGACGTCACGCGGCCCGTGGACGCCGGCCCCGGGGTCGACAGCCGGGTCGTCGCCGAGCCCGCCGGCGTGTGCGCGCTCGTCACGCCCTGGAACTACCCGCTGCTCGAGATCAGCTGGAAGCTCGCACCGGCGCTGGCGGCCGGCTGCACGGCGGTGGTCAAGCCCAGCGAGCTCACCCCGCTGACCACCGCGCACCTGCTGTCGCTGCTGGCCGAGGCCGGCCTGCCCTCGGGGGTGGCCAACCTGGTGCTGGGCGACGGGGAGGTGGTCGGGGCGGTGCTGGTCGCGCACCCCGACGTCGACCTGGTCAGCTTCACCGGCGGCACCGCCACCGGCCGCGCCGTCCTGCGCGCCGCCGCGGACACCGTCAAGCGGGTGCACTGCGAGCTCGGCGGCAAGAACCCGAACGTCGTCTTCCCCGACGTCGACGTGGACGTGGTGGTCGACAACGCCCTGTACGCGGCCTTCCTGCACGCGGGGCAGGTCTGCTCGGCCGGCTCGCGGCTGATCGTGCACGCCGACGTGCACGAGGCCGTCGTGGCCGGCCTGGTCGCCGGCGCGGAGGCGGTCCGGCTGGGCGACGGGCGGGACGAGCACACCCAGTCCGGGCCGCTGGTCTCAGCGGCGCAGCGGGCGCGGACCGAGGAGATGGTCGCCGGGGCCCTGGCCGAGGGCGCGGTCCTGGCTGCCGGCGGACGCCGTCCCGACGACCCGGCGCTGCGGGACGGCTTCTTCTACCGGCCGACGGTGCTGACCGGGTGCCGGCGGGACATGGCCGTCGTCCGCGAGGAGGTCTTCGGGCCGGTCCTCACCGTGGAGACCTTCACCGACGAGCAGGAGGCGGTCGCGCTGGCGAACGACACCGCCTACGGCCTGGCCGGGGCGGTGTGGACCGGCGACGACGAGCGCGCCGAGCGGGTCGCCGCCGCCCTGCGCTGCGGCACGGTGTGGATCAACGACTACCACCCCTACGTCCCCGGGGCGGAGTGGGGCGGGCGCGGGCAGTCCGGCGTCGGGCGGGAGCTCGGACCCACCGGGCTGGCCGAGTACCGGGAGCTCAAGCACGTGTGGCGGCGGCGGTCGCCGGGCCGCAGCGGCTGGCTCGACTGAGCTCCGCCCCGTCGCACCGGGCGGGTCAGCGGGCGGGCACCAGCTCGGCGACCAGCGCGCGGACCCGCCGCTCGATCTCGTCGCGGATGGGCCGCACGGCCTCCACGCCCTTGCCGGCCGGGTCCTCGAGCTCCCAGTCGAGGTAGCGCTTGCCGGGGAAGACCGGGCAGGCGTCGCCGCAGCCCATGGTGATGACGACGTCGGAGGCCTCGACCGCCTCGGTCGTGAGGACCTTGGGCCGCTGGTCGGTGATGTCGATCCCGACCTCGGTCATCGCCTCCACGGCGGAGGGGTTGACCCGGTCGCCGGGCAGGGAGCCGGCCGAGCGGACCTCGACGGCGTCCCCGGCGAGGTGGCGCAGCCAGCCGGCGGCCATCTGCGAGCGGCCGGCGTTGTGCACGCAGACGAACAGGACGCTGGGGCGGGAGGTCATCGGACTGCTCCTGGGAGGAGGGGACGGGGTGGTGCGACGGGGTCACCGGGGAAGAACCGCCGGCCGGCCCACAGGGCGACGTACATCAGGGCCACGAGGACGGGGACCTCGATGAGCGGGCCGACCACGCCGGCCAGCGCCTGGCCGGAGGTGACGCCGAAGGTGCCGATCGCCACGGCGATGGCCAGCTCGAAGTTGTTGCCGGCCGCGGTGAAGGCCAGGGTCGCCGTCCTGGCGTAGCCGAGGCGCAGCCGCATGCCGAGCAGGAAACCCCCGCCGAACACGAGGAGGAAGTAGGCGAGCAGCGGCAGCGCGATCCGGGCGACGTCCCAGGGCCGCGAGGTGACGGCGTCGCCCTGCAGCGCGAAGAGCACGACGATCGTGACCAGCAGCCCGTACAGCGCGACCGGTCCGATCCGCGGCAGGAACCGCTCCTCGTACCAGTCCCGGCCACGCGCCCGCTCCCCCAGCGTGCGGGTGAGGAAGCCGGCGGCGAGCGGGACGCCGAGGAACACGAGCACCGACACGGCGATCGCCCCGACGCTGGACTCCGCCGACGTCGTCGGCAGGCCGAGCCACCCCGGCAGCACCTGCAGGTAGAACCAGCCCAGCGCGGCGAAGGCCAGGACCTGGAACACCGAGTTGACCGCGACCAGGACGGCGGCGGCCTCGCGGTCACCGCAGGACAGGTCGTTCCAGACCAGCACCATCGCGATGCACCGGGCCAGGCCCACGATCACCAGGCCGGTGCGGTACTCGGGCAGGTCGGGCAGCAGCGCCCAGGCGAGGACGAACATCAGCGCCGGGCCGACCAGCCAGTTGAGCACCAAACTGGCGGCCAGCAGCCGGCGGTCGCCGGTGACGCGGTCCAGCTCGGAGTACCGGACCTTGGCCAGGACCGGGTACATCATCAGCAGCAGGCCGACCGCGATGGGCAGGCTGACGCCGCCCACCTCGACCGCCGACAGGGCGTCGCCGAGCCCCGGCACCCAGCGGCCCAGCGTGAGGCCGAGCGCCATCGCGGCGGCGATCCACACCGGCAGGAAGCGGTCCAGGGTCGTCAGGCGGGCGAGGACGGGCGCCTCCGGGCCGGTGCCCGCGCGGGGGCGCTCGGCGACGGCGTCGCTCACGCGGCCGCGGGCTTGACGGCCCGCACGATCGCGCCGTGCAGGCCGGGCGCGACCTCGTGCGTGAAGGTGACCGAGGCGTCGGCGAAGCCGGCTGCGGCGAGGCCCTCGAGGTACTCGGACCGGGACAGCGCGCCGGCGATGCAGCCGACGTAGGAGCCGCGCTCGGCGCGCTCGGCCGGGGTCACGGAGTCCTCGGCGACGACGTCGGAGATGCCGATGCGCCCGCCGGGGGCGAGCACGCGGAAGGTCTCGGCGAGCACCGCGGGCTTGTCGGTCGACAGGTTCACGACGCAGTTGGAGATGACGACGTCGACGCTCGCGTCCGCGAGCGGGAGGTCCTCGATGGTGCCCTTGCGGAACTCCACGTTCGTCGCGCCGGCCTCCGCCGCGTTGGCGCGGGCGAGGTCGAGCATCTCGTCGGTCATGTCGACGCCGTACGCGAAACCCGTGGGGCCGACGCGGCGGGCCGAGAGCAGCACGTCGATGCCCCCGCCGGAGCCGAGGTCGAGCACCCGCTCCCCCTCGTGCAGGTCGGCGACTGCCACCGGGTTGCCGCAGCCGAGCGACGCCAGCACGGCCTCGTCGGGGAGCCCCTCGGTGGCCGCGGCGTCGTACAGGCCGGCGCCGAAGCGCCCGTCGTCCCCGGCCGCCGGGCCGCAGCAGCCGCCCCCGACCTCCTGCGCGGCCGCGGCGTAGCGCGCCCGGACCTGCTCCCGCAGGTCCGCCTCGGTCCCGGTCATGGCTCCTCCACACATCGATGGACGTCGATGACAGGACGGTGCCACAGGCATCGACGGTTGTCGATATCGACGTCCGTGGATGTCCGGTGCGACACTGGCGCCGTGACGACGTCGCTGCCGCTGGCCCCGGGGACGGACGCGTGCTGCGCGCCGCTGGTCCGCGCACCCCTGAGCGCCGCCGACGCCGCCACGCTGGCCGGGACGCTCAAGGCGATCGCCGACCCGGCGCGGCTCCGGCTGCTGTCGCTGGTGGCCGCCCACGACGGCGGCGAGGCCTGCGTGTGCGACCTCGTCGAGCCCCTCGGCCTGTCCCAGCCGACGGTGTCGCACCACCTCCGGGTCCTCGTCGACGCGGGCCTGCTCACCCGCGAGAAGCGCGGCGTGTGGGCCTACTACGCCCTCGTGCCCGGGGCCCTGGACTCCCTCGCCGCGGTCCTCACGACCACCGCGTCCTGAGTCCGCGACCCGGCACTCATCGACGTCCGGGGATCCGGCGGGGAGCATCAGGTCATGGACGAGCAGTCCGTCCGGGCCGCGCTGGAGCACTACGTCCGTCACAGCTCTGCAGGCGACGAGGACCGCGCCAGCGAGATCTACCACGAGGACGCCGTTCTCGAGTTCCCGCAGTCCGGCGAGCGGTTCGAGGGCGTGGCGAACTTCCGGGAGTGGCGTCGGGACTACCCGGCACGGGTCGACCTGGAGGTCGTCCGCGTGCGGGGGCGGGATGACTTCTGGGTGGTGGAGGTGCGCGCCCGCTACGACGGCGGTCCGTGGATGTACGGACCAGCCGTCTACGAGTTCCGGGGTGACCGGGTGGCCCGCGAGACGATCTACATCGGCGAGGCCTGGGAGGCGCCTGAGTGGCGGGCGCGCTGGCGGGCGGCGCCCTGACCCCGGAGTGTCCCGACTCACGGGCTGACCTGCGAAGACGTCCCCCGCAGGGGCATCGGCGGGGGCACCGCGGTGTTGTACCCGTCGATGACCGCGCCCGCCCCGCTCGAGGCCCCCTCCCCCACCCGCCTGTGGACGCCGAAGCGCGTCCTCGTCACGCGCTCGGCCGCCGAGCGCCCGCACGGGCAGCGCGTGCTGCGCCGCCTCGAGGGCGCCGGCGTCGACGCGATCGACCTGCTGCCCGGCGACCGGCTGCCCTCCCTGCGCGGCGACGACGACCGCGCCGCGTTCATGGCCGCCAAGGACACGATGGCGCTGGTCGTGCCGCCGCCGTCCAAGCGCCGACCGCAGCCGATCCCGCCGTCGGCGGACTTCCGGCTCGACCTGGCCGAGGGCTGCCCGGCGCATTGCCAGTACTGCTACCTCGCCGGCTCGCTGTCCGGCCCGCCCATCACCCGCGTGTGGGCCGACCTCGACGAGGTGCTCGCGGGCCTCGACGCCTACGTCGGCCGCGGCGGCGTCACCTCCGGCACGCTCGAACGCGGCGGCGAGGGGACGACGTTCGAGGCGTCCTGCTACACCGACCCGCTGGCGATCGAGCACCTCACCGGCGGCCTGGTCCGCATGGTCGAGCACTTCGGCACCCACGCGTGGCCGGGCCCCGTGCAGCTGCGTGCGACCACCAAGTTCGACGACGTCGCCGGCCTGCTGGGCCTGCCGCACGGCGGGCGCACCCGGCTCCGGTTCAGTCTCAACGCCGCCCCGGTGGCCCGCCGGTTCGAGGGCGCCACGGCCCGGGTCGAGGCGCGCGTCGCCGCCCTGGCCGCCGTCGCCGGCGCCGGCTACCCGGTGGGCCTGACCATCGCGCCGATCATGCCGGTGGACGGCTGGCGCGAGGAGTACGGCGCCCTGCTCGACGCCGTCGCCGCGGCGCTGCCGGCGGACGCCGACCTCACCGTCGAGTGCATCACCCACCGGTTCACGCCGGGCAGCAAGGAGACGCTGCTCGACTGGTACCCGCGGACGAAGCTCGAGATGGACGAGTCCCGGCGCACCACCAAGCGGGGCAGGTTCGGCTCGGTCAAGCACGTCTACCCGAGGGAGACGATGGCCGAGCTGCGCCCCTGGTTCGAGGCCGCCGTCGCCGACCGGCTGCCGCAGGCCCGCTTCCTCTACTGGACCTGAGGCCCGGCCGCGATCATGGCGCCGGGACCGTGCCGGACGGGCCGGCGGCGGTCACGGCGCCATGATCGTCGGGATCGGGCGACCGGGGTCAGGCGGCCGGGATGAGGCCGTTCGGGTCGAGCACGTACTTCTTCGCCGCGCCCTGGTCGAACTCCTGGTAGCCGCGCGGGGCCTCCTCGAGCGGGATGACCGTCGCGTTGACCGCCTTCGCGATCTGCACCCTGTCGTGCAGGATCGCCATCATCAGCTGGCGGTGGTAGCGCATGACCGGGCACTGGCCGGTGGTGAACGCGTGCGACTTCGCCCAGCCCAGGCCCAGCCGGATCGACAGCGACCCCTCCTTGGCCGCGTCGTCGACCGCGCCCGGGTCGCCGGTCACGTACAGGCCCGGGATGCCCAGCGCGCCGCCGGCCCGGGTGATGTCCATCAGCGAGTTGAGGACCGTGGCCGGCGCCTCGTGCGAGGCGTCCGCACCGTGCCCGCGCGCCTCGAAGCCGACGGCGTCGACGCCGCAGTCGACCTCGGGGGTGCCGAGGATCTGCTCGATCTGGTCCTTCGGGTCGCCCTGGGAGACGTCGACGGTCTCGCAGCCGAAGCTGCGGGCCTGGGCCAGCCGGTCGGCGTTGAGGTCGCCGACGATGACCACCGCGGCGCCGAGCAGCTGCGCGGACGCGGCCGCGGCGAGCCCCACCGGGCCGGCGCCCGCGATGTAGACCGTCGAGCCGGTGCCCACGCCGGCGGTGACGCAGCCGTGGTAGCCGGTCGGGAAGATGTCCGACAGCATCGTCAGGTCGCGGATCTTCGCCAGTGCCTGGTCCCGGTCCGGGAACCTCAGGCAGTTCCAGTCCGCGTACGGGACCATCACGAACTCGGCCTGCCCGCCGGTCCAGCCGCCCATGTCCACGTAGCCGTAGGCCGAGCCGGGGCGGTCGGGGTTGACGTTCAGGCAGATCCCGGTCTTGCCCTCCTTACAGTTGCGACAGCGGCCGCAGGCGATGTTGAAGGGCACGCTGACGATGTCGCCGATCTCGAGGAACTCGACGTCGGGCCCCTTCTCCACGATCTCGCCGGTGATCTCGTGACCGAGGACCAGCCGCTCGGGCGCCGTCGTCCGGCCGCGGACCATGTGCTGGTCACTGCCGCAGATGTTGGTGGCGACGGTCCGCAGGATGACGCCGTGGGGCGTCTTGCGGCCGACGTTGGCCGGGTTGACGCCCGGGCCCTCCTTCAGTTCCAGCCCCGGGTAGTCCAGGTCCGCGACCTCGACCTTGCCCGGACCCATGTACATGACCGCCTTGTTCGCCACGGACGTGCCTCCTCTCGGCAGCCGGCACGGCGCTGTGCCGGACACCGTCTCGGTCGCCGCGCCGGTCGGCGCGGCCCTGGTGCCGCCCCCGCGCCAGGACGGGACTCCTGGTCTCGGGGTCCGGCGGGGTCCGAGTGTGGCCTGGGTCACGGAAAGGTCTCGGCGACGACACCGACCCCTTGCCGCGGCACGGCACGTTGCGACGTACCGTCGCCGGTCGTGCTCGTACTGCTCCCGCCCTCGGAGACCAAGTCCCCGGGCGGTGACGGCGCCCCGCTCGACCTCGCCGCCCTCTCGACGCCGGAGCTCACCCCGCTGCGCGCCCGGCTGGTCGAGGCGCTGGTCCGGCTCGCCGCCGACCCGCCCGCCGCCCGCGCGGCGCTGGGTCTGTCCGCCGGCCAGGACGCCGAGCTCGCCCGCAACGCCGCCCTGTGCACCAGCCCCACCGCGCCGGCGGTCGAGCGCTACACGGGCGTCCTCTACGACGCCCTCGCCGTCCGCACCCTGACGCGCGCCCAGCGGGCCCGGGCCGACCGCCGGCTCGCCGTCGGCTCGGCCCTGTTCGGCCTGGTCCGCGCGACCGACGCCATCCCGGCCTACCGGCTCTCCGCCGGCTCCGCGCTCCCCGGGCTGCCCACCCTGCGGACGCTGTGGCGCCCGGTCCTCGGCCCGGCACTCGCGGCCTCCGGGGAGCTCGTCGTCGACCTGCGCAGCGGGGCGTACCAGGCGCTGGCCCCGGTCCCGGGCGCGGTCACCGTCGACGTCCTGAGCGAGCGGGGCGACGGCAGCCGCACCGTGGTCAGCCACGCCAACAAGGCGCACAAGGGACGGGTGGCCCGCCTGCTGGCCACGACGACGGCCGAGCCGGACGACGCCGCCCGGGTGCGCACGCTGCTGCGGCGGGCCGGGTTGCACGTGGAACACGACGGGGCCGACGCGCTCACCCTGGTCCTCCCAGCGGCCGCCTGAGGGGCGCGCCGTCACCTCGTGTGACCTTGGCGTTTTTCTCCGTGATCCCTGTTGACCGCAATGGACGTCGCTTACGATGTACGCGGCGTCCGGACCCAACACCGGCCGGGCCGCCGTGTAGAGGAAGTCGGCCGTGGGCCGCGTGAAGGGGTTCGGTGTACGACACGTCTGGGCTCCTGCCCGAGCCCCGGGTCCCGGGTCTGCGCGACGCCGCCGAACTGCTCAAGGCCGACCGTCCCCGCGCCGAGGCCGCCCACCGGCTGCGGCTGCGTGACGCCAGCGTCGTCCTCGACCGCCTCGCGGAGCTCGCCGCCCGGTTGCTCGGCGCCCCGGTCGCCCAGCTGTCCCTCATCGACGACGTCCAGGTGGTCGTCAGCGGCGCCGGGCTGCCACCGGGCACGGTCGGCAGCGAGAACCCGCTCGAGACGACCGCCTGCGCCGTCGCCGCCGCCGAGCGGGCGCCCCTCGTCGTCCCCGACGCCCACGCCGAGCCCCGCGCGGCCGAGCTGCCGCAGGTGGCCTCCGGCGCCGTGGGCGCCTACCTCGGCGTCCCGCTGATCGACTCCGCCGGCCACACGGTCGGCGTCCTGTGCGTCGTGGCCCCGGCCCCGCGGCCGTGGTCGGACAGCGACGTCTCCACCCTGCGCCAGCTCGCCGCGGCCGCCGTCACCGAGCTCGAGCTCGCCGCACTGCGCACCGAGTACGAGAGCGACCGGCTGCGCTGGGGCCTGGCCATCGACGCCGCCGGGATCGGCACGTTCGACTGGGACCTGCACACCGGCGAGCTGACCTGGGACACGCAGCTGATCGAGATGTTCGGGTACACGCCCGAGGACTTCGGCGGCACCATCGAGGACTTCAACGCGCGGGTCCACCCCGACGACCTGCCGCGTGTCACCGACGCGCTGCAGGCCAGCATCGACAGCCGCGGCGACTACGAGGCCGAGTACCGCGTGGTGTGGCCGGGCGGGGAGACCCGCTGGGTGCAGGCGCGCGGCCGCACGCTGACCGACGAGCGCGGCGCGGCGACCCGGGTGCTCGGCGCCGCCTACGACACCACCGCCGAGCGGGCCGCCGGCGTGCGCGTCACCCGGGTGCTCGAGGCCATGCCGGCCGGCTTCTACTCCCTCGACCGCGAGTGGCGGTTCACGCACGTCAACGCCGAGGCCGAGCGGCTGCTGGGCCGCAGCCGCGACGAGCTGCTCGGCCAGGAGCTGTGGACGGCGTTCCCGGCCGCGGTCGCCAGCGCGTTCGAGGAGAACTACCGCGCCGCCGTCCGCACCGGGACGCCGGTCCAGTTCGACGCGCACTACCCCGCGCCGCTCAACGGCTGGTACGAGCTGCGCGCCTGGCCCAGCCCGGAGGGCCTGTCGGTCTACTTCCTCGAGGTCACCGAGCGCCGCCGCGTGCAGGACCGCGCCGAGCGCGCCGCCCAGCGGCTGGCCCTGCTCGCCCAGGTCAGCGCCGAGCTCGCCGGCGCCCTGGACCCCCAGACGGCGACCGGGCACCTGCCGCGGCTGGTGGTGCCGGCGCTCGCCGACTGGTGCATCGTCACCGTCGTCGACCCCGACGGCCGCCCGCGGGACGTCGGGCACTGGCACGCCGTCCCCTCGGCCCGCGCCCTGGTGGAGCGCTACGCCGCGGTCCGGCTCGACGCGATGCCGGCCACCGCGCCGCTCATGCGCGCCCTGCTCACCGGCGAGCCGGTGATGGAGCGCGGCGAGGCGGTGCTCGACCTGCTGGCCGAGGGCGAGGCCCGCGACCTGCTGAGGGCGCTCGCCCCGGAGTCGGCGATCTCGATCCCGCTGCGCGGCCGCGACCGCACGCTCGGCGTGATGACGCTGTTCTGGCGGTCCGGCTGGACGCCGCGCGAGGAGGACCTGGCCACCGCCCAGGACGTCGCCGACCGGGCCGGCCTGGCGCTGGACAACGCCCGCCTCTACGGCCAGCAGCGGGCCCTCGCGGAGGGGCTGCAGCGCAGCCTGCTCACCGAGCCGCCCGAGCCCGACCACGCCCAGATCGCCGTCCGCTACCTGCCGGCCGCCGAGGCCGCACGGGTCGGCGGGGACTGGTACGACGCGTTCCTGCAGCCGGGCGGGGCGACCATGCTGGTCATCGGCGACGTCGTCGGCCACGACACCGAGGCCGCGGCCGCGATGGGGCAGCTGCGGGCCCTGCTGCGCGGCATCGCCACCTACAGCGACGCCGGCCCCGGCGAGGTGCTGCGCGGCCTGGACGCCTCGATGGCCGTGCTGCAGACCCGGGTCCTCGCCACCGCCACCGTCGCCCGGTTCGAGCAGACCGACGACGAGCGGGAGCGCGGCGTCACCCGGATGCGCTGGGCCAACGCCGGGCACCTGCCGCCGCTGGTCATCAACCCCGACGGCAGCGTGGCCGAGCTGGCCACCTGGCGCGGCGACCTGCTGCTCGGCGTCGACCCCGACGCCCGCCGCGAGGAGTCGGTGGTCACCCTCGACCGCGGCGCCACCGTGCTGCTGTTCACCGACGGGCTCATCGAGCGCCGCGACGCCGACCTCGACGCCGGCATGGCCCGCCTGCGCGAGGCGCTGCGCGAGCTCGCCGACCAGCGGCTGGACGGGCTGCTCGACGAGGTGCTGTACCGGCTGGTGGACGGCCGCCCGGAGGACGACGTCGCGCTCGTCGCGGTCCGGCTGCACCCGCAGGACCGGCCGCGCCCGCCCGACGCCGGCCCCAACCGGGTGCCCGACGTCGTCCCCGAGGACCCGGCGAGCCCCTCCTACCGCTGACCACCCCGCCGGATCCGGTCAGGAATCGAGAAGCCCCCGGGACCCGCCCCTCCCTAGCGTCCGTGGCACACCGATCCCGCAGGGCACCGAGGGAGCTGGAGATGCCCACGAAGGACGTCGAGCAGGAGTCCACCGGCTTCACCGCCGAGGAGCGCGCCGCGATGAAGGAGCGCGCCGCCGAGCTCCGCGCCGAGGGGAGGAAGGGCGCGAAGCGGGCCGACGGCCTGCAGGCGGTGCTGGACCGGATCGCGGCCATGGCGCCCGGGGACCGGGCGCTCGCCGAGCGGGTGCACGTGGTGGTCACCACGACCGCCCCACAGCTGGCGCCGAAGACCTGGTACGGCATGCCCGCCTACGCCGACGCGGACGGCAAGGTGGTCGTCTTCTTCCAGGACGCCGGCAAGTTCGGCTCCCGCTACGCGACGCTCGGCTTCAACGACCCCGCGACGCTCGACGACGGCGACCTCTGGCCGGTGTCGTTCGCGCTGACCGGCTGGAGCCCCGCGGTGGAGGAGCGGGTCACCGCCCTGGTGCGCACCGCCACCGCCTGAGCGGCGTCAGTCCCGCTGCCGGTCCCGGCGGACGGTCACCTTCCGGCCCTTGACGGTGCTGGCCCGCAGCGCGGTGATGACCTCCTCGGCGGCGCCGGCGGGCACCTCGACCAGGCTGAACCGCTCGGCGATCTCGATCGCGCCGACGTCGCGGCCGCGCAGCCCGGTCTCCCCCGCGATCGCGCCGACCAGGTCACCCGGGCGGACGCCGGCGCTGCGGCCGGCGCCGATGAACACCCGCTCGGTGTCCCCGCCGCCCGAGCGCGGGCGCGGCGGGCGGCCCTGGCCCCGGTCGCCCCGGTCGCCGTCCCGCCGCGGGCGCTCCGGGCGCAGGGCGACCTCGGGGATCTCCTCGTCGTCGTCCGGACCGGTGGTGGCCTCGTGGGCGAGCTTGACCGCCGCCAGGGCCACCTCCACGACGTCGAACTCGTCGGCGAGCGTCTCGACGACGCCGCGGAACCGCTCGAGGTCGTCGCCGAGCAGGCTCTCCCGCAGCGCGGCGCGGGTCAGCTCCAGCCGGCGGGCCCGCAGGTCGGCGACGGTGGGCACGCGTTCCACGTGGATCGGCGCGCCGGTGACCCGCTCGATCGTCTTGAGCATCCGGTGCGCCCGCGGCTCGACCAGCGTGATCGCCACGCCCTCGCGCCCGGCCCGGCCGACCCGGCCGATGCGGTGCACGTAGGTCTCCGCCGCGGCCGGGACGTCGTAGTTGACGACGTGGGTGAGCTGCTCGACGTCCAGGCCGCGGGCGGCGACGTCGGTGGCGACCAGCAGCTCCGCGGTGCCCGACCGCAGCCGGCCCATCACCCGGTCCCGCTGCTCCTGGCTCATGCCGCCGTGCAGCGCCTCGGCACGGTAGCCGCGGCCGTTGAGCGTCTCGGTGAGGTCGTCGACCTCGTCGCGGGTGCGGCAGAAGACGATGGCCGCCGTCGGGCTCTCGACGTCGAGGACCCGGCCCAGCGCCGCCGGCTTGGCCGCCCGGGCGACGACGAACGCCGTCTGGCGGACCCGCGGCGCCTCGCCCTCCACCGGCACCTCCCGGGCGACCTGGATGCGCAGCGGGTCGCGCAGGTGGCGGCGGGCCATGCTGTCGAGCCGGCGCGGCATCGTGGCGCTGAACAGCACCGTCTGCCGCTCCTCGGGCACCTCGTCCAGCAGCGCCTCGAGGTCCTCGGCGAAGCCCATGTCGAGCATCTCGTCGGCCTCGTCGAGCACCACCGTGGCGACGCCGCCCAGGTGCAGGCTGCCCCGCTGCAGCAGGTCCAGCGCCCGCCCGGGGGTGGCGACGACGACGTCCACCCCGGCCTCCAGGGCCCGCAGCTGGCGCGGGATCGGCTGGCCGCCGTAGACCGGCACCACCCGGGCGCCGAGGTCGCGGCCGTAGCGGTGCAGCGCCTCCGACACCTGGATGGCCAGCTCGCGGGTGGGCACGAGGACCAGGGCCAGCGGATCGCCGCCGGGGCGGTCGTCGGGGAGCCGCTGCAGCACCGGCAGCGCGTAGGCGGCGGTCTTGCCGGTGCCGGTGGCGGCCTGGCCGAGCAGGTCGCGGCCGGCGACCATCGGGGGCACCGCCTCGCGCTGGATCGGGGTGGGCTCCTCGTAACCGAGCCGCGACAGCGCCGCCAGGAGCTCCGGTCGCAGCCCGAGGTCGGCGAAGGTCCCGCCGTCGGGGGCAACCGTCTCGTCGGCCTGCTGCTGGGTGTCCTCGCCGTCCACCCGCCCAGTGTCCGGCACGGCGACCCGGCCCCGGCACGGCACCCCGGCATGGCACCCTCCCCCGGTGACCCCCGCACCCGCCGCCGACGACGACCTCTGCCTGCGCCCGGCGACCGAGCTGGCCGCGCTCGTGCGCGCGCGCGAGGTCTCGGCGCGCGAGCTGCTGGAGGCGCACCTGGCGCGCATCGAGCGGGTCGACCCGCAGGTCAACGCGATCGTCACCCTGGACGCCGAGGGCGCCCGGGCCGCGGCCGACGCCGCCGACGCCGCGCTGGCCGCCGGGGAGGAGGTCGGCCCGCTGCACGGCCTGCCGGTGGCGCACAAGGACACCCACGCCACCGGCGGCATGCGGACCACCTGGGGCTCGCCGCTGCACGCGGACACCGTCCCGGCGCGCGACGAGCTCGTCGTCGAGCGGCTGCGCCGGGCGGGTGCGGTCCGGGTGGGCAAGACCAACGTGCCGGAGTTCGCGGCCGGCTCGCACACGTTCAACCCGCTCTTCGGCGCCACGCACAACCCGTGGCGGCACGGGCTGTCGGCCGGCGGCTCCAGCGGCGGCGCGGCGGCCGCGCTCGCCGCGGGGCTGGTGCCGGTGGCCGAGGGCAGCGACATGGGCGGCTCGCTGCGCAACCCGGCGGCGTTCTGCGGCGTCGTCGGGCTGCGGCCCACGCCCGGGCGGGTGCCGACCTGGCCCGCCGGGCTGGGTTGGGCGACGCTGTCGGTGCAGGGGCCGATGGGCCGCACCGTCGGCGACGTCGCGCTGACCCTGTCGGCGATCGCCGGGCCGGACCCACGGGTACCGATCGCGCTGTCCGGGGACGGCGCCTCCTTCGCCGCGCCGCGCCCGGCGGAGCTGCGCGGCCTGCGGGTGGCCTGGACGGCGGACCTCGGCGGGCTGGTGCCGGTCGAGCCGGAGGTCACGGCCGCGCTGGCGGGGGTGCCGCGGCTGCTCGAGGCGCAGGGCGCCGTCGTCGAGGAGGCCTGCCCCGACCTGCGCGAGGCCGACGAGGTGTTCGGCACCCTGCGGGCCTGGCTGTTCGAGGCCACCTTCGGCGAGGTGGTGCGCCGCTCGCCGGAGCAGGTGAAGGAGGCCATCCGGCGCAACGCCGCGCGCGGGGCGGCGCTCAGCGGCGCCGACGTCGCCCGGGCCGAGCTCGCGCACACCCGGCTGCACGAGGAGGTGGTCGGCTTCTTCGACCGCTTCGACGTGCTGCTGGCGCCGACCACCCAGGTGCTGCCGTTCCCGGTGGAGCAGGAGTACCCGACCGAGGTCGCGGGCGTGCCGCAGCCGGACTACCTGGGCTGGATGCGCTCCTGCACGCTGGTGTCGGCCACCGGGTGCCCGGCGCTGTCGCTGCCCGGCGGGCACACCGGCGACGGCCTGCCGGTGGGCTTGCAGGTGGTCGCCGCGCCGCGGGCCGACCTGCGCCTGCTGGAGGTGGCCGCCGCGCTCGAGCAGGTGCTCGGGACGCCCCGCCTGCCCGCGCTCTGACGCCGTCTGCAGCTCTCTAGCTCCGGTGTTAGAGAGCCGCAGACGAGGGCAGCGACGGCCTCAGCGCCGGCCGGCGCGGGGCGGCGGCGGGGCGACCGGGGTGTCGGAGGACTCCTCCAGCACGTCGGCGGCCGAGCCGACGATGAGCGGGTCCGGGTCGCCGACGACGTCGCAGTCCTTGTCGTCGTAGTCCAGCCGGCACAGCACGTGCCGCATCGCCTCGAGCCGGGCGCGCTTCTTGTCGTTGCTCTTGATGACCGTCCACGGCGCGTGCTGCGTGTCGGTGTGGAGGAACATCGCCTCCTTGGCCTCGGTGTAGGCGTCCCACTTGCCGAGGCTCGCGAGGTCGGTGGGCGAGAGCTTCCACTGCCGCACCGGGTCGATCTGCCGCACGACGAAGCGGCTGCGCTGTTCCCCGCGGGACACCGAGAACCAGAGCTTGAACAGCAGGACGCCGCTGTCGACGAGCATCCGCTCGAACTCCGGCGCGTCCTGCAGGAACTGCCGGTACTGCTCGTCGGTGCAGTAGCCCATCACCCGCTCGACGCCGGAGCGGTTGTACCAGGACCGGTCGAACATCACGATCTCGCCGGCCGCGGGCAGGTGCTGCACGTAGCGCTGGAAGTACCACTGCGTCTGCTCGCGCTCGGACGGCTTGTCCAGCGCCACCACCCGCGCCCCGCGGGGGTTGAGGTGCTCGGTGAACCGCTTGATCGTGCCGCCCTTGCCCGCGGCGTCCCGCCCCTCGAAGACGATGACCAGCTTCTGCCCGGTCTCCTTGACCCAGCTCTGCATGTGCAGCAGCTCGATCTGCAGGCGGCGCTTCTCGATCTCGTACTCCCGGCGCTCCATGCGTTCGGTGTAGGGATAGCCCTCGCGCCAGGTCTCGACCCGCAGCCCGTCGGGGCCGAACAGCTCGCGGTCGTCGTCCCAGTCCTCGTCGCTGTCCTCGTCGGGCAGGGCGTTGAGCCGCCAGCGGCTCAGGTCGAGGACCTCGGCCTCCTTCGGCGCCTCGGTGGTGCCGGGAGGGTCACCTCCCCGGTCCTGCACGGCCTGGTCCTGCACGGCCTGGTCCTGCACGGCCTGGTCCTGCACGGCCTGGTCCTGCACGGGCTCGCGGTCGACGGCGGTGTCGGGCTGCACGGGGTCCCCCTCCCGGGTCGGTCACGTCCGTGACCGGCCGTACCCCACCCTGGACCGGGCACGCCCGGGGCGCGACGGGGCGGGCGCCCCGGACTCGAGCACGTGCGCGACGGCGTACTCGGCGAGCGCGGCCAGCGCCCGCGCGTCGCGGCCGGGCGCGAGCGCGGGCAGCAGGTGGACCTCGACGACGCCGCCGTCCACCTCGCGGACGGCGACCGGGCAGACGGCGGCCTGCGCGTCGACGGCGGGCGCGAGCGCGCGGGCGCGGAACCGGCCGGGGTCCTCCCCCTCCGCCGGGCCGCCGGGGTGCGCGTTGACCGTGCCCCCGGCGCGCAGCAGGGCCGTGACCTCGGCGCGGACGGCGCCGCTGCCGTCGTCGACCAGGAGCCCGCCGCGGCGGGCGAGCCCGCGCAGCAGCGGGGTGCCGGCCAGCGCGGCGTCGACCACCGGGGTGCCGGGGACGACGGTGGCCAGGGCGAGGACGTCGGTCCAGCCGGCGGCGTTGGCGACGACGAGGCGGGGGCCGCGCGGCCACGCAACGGCCGGGTTGACCACCCGCACGCGGAGGCCCTGCGCCATGAGCAGGTCGGCGGCGGTGCACACCCGCAGCCGCTGCTGCCGGCGCCGGCCGCCCCAGGTCGCGGTGGCGGCGCGGACGGCGGTGCGGGCGAGCACCGGGGTCATCGCGGTGCGGGCGGGGGACGGGGTGCCGTGGTCCACGGGGTCCTCCAGGTCGCGGGACGGGTGTCCGCGCGCCAGGGTCCGGGCACCGGGTGTCCGCCGGGTGACGCCGGTGCGGAGGTCCCGCGACGGTCCGGGGAACCCCTCCGCAGCGGGGCCCGGGACCGGCAGCCGCCGGCCCCGGGCCCCGGGGGTGGTGCGCTCAGCGGCGGCGCAGGCCCCGCAGGGTCCGGACGGCGACCAGCAGCTCCGGCAGCTCGTGCCGGTCGCCGGCGGCGATGTCGGCCAGCTGCGCCGCGGCCCGCCGCTGGGCGGGGTCCCAGCCCTCCACCCAGCCCGCGACCAGGGCGGTGGCGTCGTCGCCGCTCCCCCGCCCGGCCAGGACCTCGACGGCGAGCTCGGCCTGCTCGGCGGCCAGGTCGTCGCGCAGCGCGGCGCGGGCCATCGAGGGCCACCGCCGGTCCCGGGGCAGCGCCGTCACGAGCTCCCGCAGCGGCACCAGGGACAGCCGCTCGGCCAGCTCCTCCGTGACCCGGCCGGCCAGCTCGATCGGCGCGCCGGTGCGCTCGGCGACGACGGCCACGTCGAGCGCCGCCGGCAGCAGCGGCGCGGCCGCCAGCTCCCCGGCGAGCTCGGCCGGGACGCCCGCGGCCTGCAGCCGCCGCGCCCGCTCGGCGTACGCGGCCGCCTCGTGGCCCAGCAGCCACCCCGGGAGGCCGGCCCGCACCGCCGCCACGGGGGCGGCGAACCGCTCGGTGACGGCGGCGATCCCCGCCGCGGGGGAGGCGCCGATCTCGGGCAGCCGCAGCAGCCAGCGTGCCGCCCGCTCGGCCAGCCGGGTCGCCTCGGTGCGCAGCTCCACCTGCACCGGCGCGGGCACCCGGTTGTCCAGCGGCCGGACCGCGTCCCACAGCCGGTCGACGTCGAACACCGCGCGGGCCACCGCGTGCGCCCGGACGACGGCGGCGAGGTCGAGCCCGCTCTCCTCGGCCAGCCGGAACAGCCCGGTCACCCCGGCCGTGTTGACCGCCCGGTTGGTCAGCGCGGTGGCGACGATCTCCCGGCTCAGCGGGTGGGCCTCGACCGCGTCGGGGAACCGCTCCCGCAGCGGGGCCGGGAAGTAGCCGCGCAGCAGGCGGGCCAGCGCGGGGTCGTCGGGCAGGTCGGAGGCGAGGACGGCGTCGCCCGCCTCGAGCTTGGCGTAGGCCAGCAGCACCGACAGCTCGGGGCTCGTCAGCGCGTGCCCGTCGCGGCGCCGCTGGGCGAGCGCCCGGTCGTCGGGCAGCGCCTCGACCGCGCGCACCAGCCGTCCCGAGCGCTCCAGCGCCCGGATGAACCGCTCGTGCGCGTCGAGCAGGCTGCGCGCGGAGTTCACCTCGACGGCGAGCGCGGCGTTCTGCGCGTGGTTGTCGGTGAGGACGGCCGCGGCGACCTCCTCGGTCATGTCGGCCAGCAGCGCGGCGCGGCCGTCGGCGTCGAGCACGCCGGCCTCCACCACCTCGTTGAGCGCGATCTTGATGTTCACCTCGTGGTCGGAGGTGTCCACGCCCGCGGAGTTGTCGATGGCGTCGGTGTTCACCCGGCCGCCGGCCAGCGCGTACTCCACCCGCCCGCGCTGGGTGAGGCCGAGGTTGCCGCCCTCCCCCACCACGCGCACGCGCAGCTGGTGGCCGTCGACGCGGACGGCGTCGTTGGCCTTGTCGCCGACGTCGAGGTGGCTCTCGGTCGCGGCCTTGACGTAGGTGCCGATGCCGCCGTTGAACAGCAGGTCGACCGGCGCGAGCAGCACCGCGCGGATCAGCTCGACCGGCGAGAGCGTGTCGACGTCGGCGTCGAGGCCGAGCGCGGCCCGCATCGGCTCGCTGACCGGGACCGCCTTCGCCGTCCGCGGCCACACGCCGCCGCCCGCGCTGATCAGCGCGGGGTCGTAGTCGGCCCACGACGAGCGCGGCAGGTCGAACAGCCGCCGGCGTTCGGCGTACGACGTCGCGGCGTCGGGGGTGGGGTCGACGAACACGTGCCGGTGGTCGAAGGCGGCCACCAGCCGGATGTGCTCGGACAGCAGCATCCCGTTGCCGAAGACGTCGCCGCTCATGTCGCCGACGCCGACGACGGTGAACTCCTGGCTCTGCACGTCCACGCCGAGCTCGCGGAAGTGGCGGGTCACCGACTCCCAGGCGCCGCGGGCGGTGATGCCCATGGCCTTGTGGTCGTAGCCGACCGAGCCGCCGGAGGCGAAGGCGTCGCCGAGCCAGAACCCGCGCTCGAGCGCGACGGCGTTGGCGATGTCGGAGAAGGTCGCCGTCCCCTTGTCCGCGGCGACGACGAGGTAGGCGTCGTCGCCGTCGTGGCGGACCACCCGCTCCGGCGGCACGACCTTCCCGCCCACCAGGTCGTCGGTGAGCGACAGCAGCGCGCCGATGAACAGCCGGTAGCAGGCCTGGCCCTCGGCCAGGACCTCCTCGCGGGAGGCGCCCTCCGGCGGCGGGTTGCGGACGACGAAGCCGCCCTTGGCGCCGGTGGGCACGATGACGGTGTTCTTCACCATCTGGGCCTTGACCAGGCCGAGGACCTCGGTGCGCAGGTCCTCGCGGCGGTCGGACCAGCGCAGCCCGCCGCGGGCCACCGCGCCGAAGCGCAGGTGCACGCCCATCACCCGCGGGGAGCTGACGAACACCTCGCGGGCCGGGCGCGGCTCGGGCAGGTCGGGGACCGTGCGGCAGTCGAGCTTGATCGCCAGCGGCCCGCTCGCGTAGTAGGTGGTGCGCTGGGTGGCGAGGACGGCGGCCAGCAGGCTGGTGAGCACGCGGTCGGCGTCGAGGGTGTCGACCCGGCCGATCGCCTCGCGCAGCGACGCGGCCAGCGCCTCCTGCCGGGTGGCCCGGCCGGCCTCGCGACCGGGCGAGAACCGCGTCTCGAACAGCGCCACCAGCCGCGCGACGACGTCCGGGTGGGCGGCCAGCGTCGTCTCCACGTAGCGCTGGCCGAAGGACAGCCCGGCCTGGCGCAGCCACTGCACGTAGGCACGCACGACCGTCACCTGCCGCCAGTTGAGCCCGGCCAGCAGCACCAGCGCGCCGAGGCCGTCGTCCTCGGCGTCGCCGCGCCACACCGCGGCGACCGCCTCGGTGAACCGCTCGGGCAGCGAGCCGGGGAAGGGCAGCTCCCCGCCGGGGGCGGTGAGCCCGAAGTCGTAGATCCAGGCCGGCGGGGCGCCGATCCGGTCGATCTCGTAGGGCCGCTCGTCGACGACGTCGACGCCCATGTGCTGCAGCACCGGCAGCACGTCGGACAGCAGCAGCCGCTCCCCCACCCGGTAGACGGTCAGCCGCGGCTCGGTGGCGTCGGCCCCGCGGGGGCGGCGCAGCCGCAGGCCGAGCTCGCCGGGCGGCAGCGCGTCCAGCCGGGCGAGGTCCTCGACGGCCGCCGTCGCCGGGAAGTCCTCCTGGTAGGCGGCCGGGAAGGCGTCGGCCACGCGGGCCAGCACCTGCTCGGCGTCGGCGCCGTACCGCTCGGCGAGCGCGCCGGACAGGTCGTCGGTCCAGCTGCGGGCGACCGCCGCGAGCTCCTGCTGCAGCGCCTCGGCGTCGACGTCGGGCAGCGCCGGCGTCCCGCCCCGGCCCACCGGCAGCCGGACGACGAAGTGCAGCCGGGCCAGCACCGACTCGGTGGACCGGGCGGTGAACTCGATGTCCCGGCCGCCCAGGCGGGACAGCAGCAGCTGCTGCATCGCCAGCCGCACCTCGGTCGTGTAGCGGTCGCGCGGCAGGTAGACCAGCGCCGACCAGAACCGGCCGTAGGGGTCGCGGCGCAGGAACAGCCGGGTCTGCCGGCGCTCCTGGAGGTAGAGCACGGCCAGCGCCACCGGCAGCAGCTCGGCGGCCGGTGCCTGGAACAGCTCGTCGCGCGGGAGGGTGTCCAGGACGTCGACCAGCGTCTTGCCGGTGTGGCTGTCGGCCGGCACGCCGGAGCCCTCGACCACCTCGGCGACGCGGCGGCGGACCAGCGGCACGTCGCGCACGTTCGCCGCGGCGGCCGCGGAGGGGAACAGCCCGACCAGCCGGTGCTGGCGGGCGGGGCGGTGGCCGTCGGCGGGCTCGGTCACCGCGACCAGGTCCAGCCAGGCGCGCCGGTGCACCGTCGAGCGGATGTCGGCCTTGGTGACGGTGAGCAGCGCGGGACCCAGCGGGCCGGCCGCCTCCGGCAGCGCCGTCGCGGTGTCGCTGCGCAGGACGCCCAGGCCGGTGCCGGGCAGGGCGCGCACGGCGGACCCGACCTCGACCTCGCGGGCGCCGAGGAAGACGAAGTTGCCGTCGGCCAGCCAGCGCAGCAGGGCCGCGGCCTCGGCGGGGTCGTCGGCCGGGTCGGCGGTGTCGGCGCCGCCGCGCTCCTCCAGCCGGGTGGCCAGCTCCAGCGCGCGGGCGGCGGTGCGCGGGGCGTCCTCGTCGACGGCGCGGACGTCGGCGAGCACGGTGCGCAGCCCGGCGACCAGGTCACCGGCGGCCTCGTCGTCGAGCGGGCCGTCCAGGACGGCGGCCATCCACGACTCGGCCAGCGCGTCGGGGCCGCAGCGGGCCACGGCCGTGCCCGGGCTGTCGCAGAAGGCCTTCAGCACGCCGGAGACGTCACGCCGGACGACGACCACGGGGTGCACGACGTGCTGCAGCCCCACGCCCTGCCGGACCACCTCGGCGGTCACCGAGTCGACGAGGAACGGCATGTCGTCGGTGACGACGAGCAGCAGCCCGCGCCCGTCGGCCAGCCGCTCGACGACGACGGTGGCCGCGCCCTGCGCCCGGACACCGGCCAGCCGGAGGTGGCGCAGCGCCAGCCCGGCGAGGTCCGCCGGTTCGTGCCCGAGGACCTCGGCGGCCGGCTCGCTCCAGTAGTAGCGCTGCAGCAGGGCCGGGAGGTCGCCGGGGCCGCACCCGGCGGGCAGGCCGGGCCCGTCGTCGGCGTCGGCGGCGGCGCGCGCGGCCTCGGCGAGCAGCGCCCGCTTCTCCTCGTTGGCGGCCTCGAGGGCGACCAGTCCCGCCGGGACCTCGTCCTCCGGGCGGTCGGGGACGACGGTGTCCACGCCGGTGGTGCTCATGTCCGGCGACGCTAACCCGCTCAGGGCCCCCTCGTCAGCGCGACGCGGCCGCCGTGCGGGGCGACGTGCTGGAACGGCCCCGCTGCAGGGGCCCGCCGCGAGGTCGCGAGCGGTGGGGGGCAGCGGGGTCCTCCGTCAGCGGTCGAGCAGCTGGTCGGCGGCCCAGCTGACGACGGCGAGGACCAGCCCGCCGAGGATCGCGGTGCCGAACCCGTCGATCGACAGCCGGTCCGACAGCGCGGCGGTGAGGCCGAGCAGCGCGGCGTTCACGACCAGCAGGAACAGCCCGAGGGTCAGCAGGATCGCCGGGAGGGACAGCAGCCGCAGGAGCGGCCCGACCACCGCGTTGACGACGGCGAACAGCAGCGCCACCCAGAGGAAGGTGCCACTGACGCCGAGCGCACCGTTCTCGTTGCCGTCGATCTGGATGCCCGGCAGCAGCCGCGTGAGGCCGTAGAAGGCCAGGGCCATGACGACGACCTTGAGCGCGAACCTGATCACGCACCCACGCTAGTGGCCGGACCTGGCAGTCCCCTGGCTCTGCACCCTTCTACCGGTCTCTGGCGTCGACGCTAGAGAGTCGTAGACCGGCCTCGACGTGCGTGCGGACGCGCCCGCGCGGGCACCCATGTCGGTGAGGTGGTGTGCCGTGGTGGACCGGCTGGTGGTCGTGGGCGCGTCCGCGGGAGGCATGGAGCCCCTGCGGCGGCTGCTGGCGGCGCTGCCTGCCGGCCTGCCGGCCGCCGTGGCCGTCGTCCTGCACCTGTCCCCCACCGGGGACAGCCGGCTGCCGGAGCTGCTGTCCCGGGCCGGTCCGCTGCCTGCGCGGCACCCCACCGAGGGCGGGGCCCTGGTGCCGGGGCAGGTCGTCGTCGCACCCCCCGACCGGCACCTGGTCGTGCGCGACGGCCGGGTGCACCTCACGCGGGGACCGCGGGTCAACCGGCAGCGGCCGGCGGTCGACGTGCTCTTCCGCAGCGCCGCCGTCTCCCGCGGCGCGGGCGTGGTCGCCGTCGTCCTGTCCGGCGCGCTCGACGACGGCGCACTCGGTGCGGCCGCGGTCGCCGCGCAGGACGGCCGGGTGCTGGTGCAGGACCCCGCTGAGGCCCGCGTGTCCGCCATGCCCCGGGCGACGCTGGCCGTCGTGCGCCGCGCCCGCGCGGCCCCCGCCGCCGAGCTGGGGCCGCTGGTCGCCGAGCTGGTCGGCACCCCCCTTCCCCTCGCGCCCGCCGCCGGCGCCCCGTCCGACGAGAGGAGTCCGCAGATGGCCGGCGGACCGACAGCCGTCACCGCCCTGGGGGTCCCCGCTGCCCTCGGCTGCCCCGAGTGCCAGGGCGGCATGTTCGAGAGCACCGCCGACGGGTCGGTGAACTGGACCTGCCACGTCGGCCACGCGTGGTCGGCGCAGAGCCTGCTCGAGGCGCAGCGCCAGGCCGTCGAGGGCGCGGTCTACAACGCGGCGTCGAAGCTGCTGGAGATCGCGTCGGTGCACCGCCGGCTGGCCGAGCTCGACGGGACCGGTGACCGGGACGAGCACCTGCGCGCGGCCGAGCGGGCCGAGGCGCGGGCCGCCCAGGTCCGCGGCGAGGCCGACGGCGGCTGACCGGCGGTCAGGACGCGGGCGTCTGCGTGTAGAGCGCGAGCCGCCAGCGGTCGCCGTCGCGGACGTACAGGCTGCTCATCGTCCCCGTGAACGGCGGCTCCTGATCGTGCCGCCAGGCCCGGCCGGTGTAGACCAGCGCCGCCGCGCCCGCCCCGGCGTGCACCAGCCGGACGTCGTCGAGCTCGTAGCGCAGCCACGGCGGGGAGGCACCCAGGGCGGCGACGACGGCGGCGCGGTCCATCACCGTCCCGTCCGCGAGCACCATCAGGCCGTCGTCGGCCATCACCTCGCCGTAGAAGTCCCCGCCGGTCGCGTCGCACAGGGCGTCCCAGCCCCGCCGCTCGAGGGTGAGGAGCTCGGTCTGCACCTCGTCGTGCACGCGGTCGTCCAGTCGGTCGTCCATGCGCGCCACCCTGGCGTCGCCGCCGTCCGCCGTCGACCCTCCGCGACACGCGCTACACCGTTCTACCGATCTCTACGGCGAGGGCTAGACGAGGCCATACGGTGCTCGACGTGGACCCCGTCCGGAACCCCTACGCCCCCGGCGCCGGGCAGCGCCCGCCCGAGCTGGCCGGCCGCGACGACGAGCTGTCGGCCTTCGACGTCGTCCTGGAACGGATCGCCCGCGGCCGGCCCGAGCGGTCGCTGGTGCTCACCGGGCTGCGCGGCGTGGGCAAGACGGTGCTGCTCAACCAGCTCCGCTCGGCGGCGATCGGCCGCGGCTGGGGCACCGGCAAGATCGAGGCGCGGCCGGACCAGTCGCTGCGCCGGCCGGTCTCCTCGGCGCTGCACATGGCGCTGCGCGAGCTGCGCCACCCCGACCAGGAGTCGATGGACGCCGTCCTCGGGACGCTCAAGGCCTTCGCCCAGCGGCTGGCCCCGTCCGACGCCAAGCTGCGCGACCGCTGGCAGCCGGGCATCGACGTGCCCGCCACCACCGGCCGGGCCGACTCCGGCGACATGGAGATCGACCTGGTCGAGCTGCTCAGCGACGCCGCGGGGCTCGCCGCCGACGTCGGCAAGGGCGTGGCGCTGTTCATCGACGAGATGCAGGACGTGCAGGCCCCCGACGTCTCGGCCATCTGCGCCGCCTGCCACGAGCTGTCGCAGCAGGGCGCGCCGCTGATCGTCGTCGGTGCCGGGCTCCCCCACCTGCCGGCGGTGCTGTCGGCGTCGAAGAGCTACTCCGAGCGGCTGTTCCGCTACCTGCGCATCGACCGGCTGGACCGGTCCGCCGCCGACCGCGCGCTGCTGGCGCCCGCCGAGCGCGAGGAGGTCACCTTCGAGCCGGCCGCCCTCGACGCCCTCTACGCGGCCGCCGACGGCTACCCGTACTTCGTGCAGGCCTACGGCAAGGTCACCTGGGACGTCGCGGCCGCCTCCCCCATCACCGCCGACGACGTCGCGATGGCCGCACCGGTCGCCGAGGCCGAGCTGGCCGTCGGGTTCTTCGGCTCCCGCTACGACCGCGCCACCCCGGCCGAGCGCGAGTACATGCACGCGATGGCCGGGCTCGGCGGTCCCGCCGGCACCCCGGTGGCGACGTCGGAGGTGGCCGCGACCCTGGGCCGCAAGCCGGCGTCGCTGTCCCCGGCGCGCGACTCGCTGATCAAGAAGGGGCTGGTCTACTCCGCCGAGCGCGGGCAGATCGCCTTCACCGTCCCCCACTTCGGCCGCTACCTGCTGCGCCAGCCCGACTGAGGGAGGACCCCCTCCCCCGCACGCCTCGCCCCGCCCGGCCCGGGACCCTGCGAGGGGGCCGCCTGCGTCAAGCGGGCCGCAGGAAGCCGTCCAGGTCGGCGGCGAGGGCCTGCGGGCACTCCCAGTTCGGGCAGTGGCCGGTGCCCTCGTGGACCAGCAGCCGGGCGTCGGGGAGCGCGGCCAGGAGCCGGTCCTGCTGCCCGCGGTCGAACAGCGCGTCGCGGTCGCCCCACACCAGCAGCGTCGGCGCGAGGACCGCCCCGAGCCGGTCGCGGTCGTCGACGGCGACCATCTCCTCCCAGGCGTCCCGGTAGACGTACCCCGGCGCCCGGCGGCTCTCCGCGACCAGCGCGTCGAAGAACGCCGGCTCCACCGGCCGGTACACCGCGCTCGCGGCGAACTCCCGCACGAAGCCCTCGGGGACGTCGTCGGGCAGGTCGGCGATCGCCGTCCGCACCTCCGCCGCCAGCCGGTCGCCCACGCGGTCGGCCGAGTCTACGAGCACCATCCGGTCGACCAGCCCGGGGTGCTCCTCGGCCACCCGCCGCACCACGAAGCTGCCGTGGGAGTGGCCCACCAGGTGCGCGCGCCCGATCCCCAGCACGCCGCACAGCGCCACCAGGTCCTCGGCGAGCCGGTCCATCGTGTAGCCGGCCCGCGGGTGGTCGGACCCGCCGAACCCGCGCTGGCTGTAGGCGACGACGCGCAGCCGCGGGTCCAGGTGCGGGAGGACGCGGCTCCAGGAGACCCAGGAGTCGGGCCAGCCGTGGACGAGGACGACGACCGGCCCGCCGGGGTCCCCCTGCTCCACGGTCTCCAGCCGCAGCCCGCCCGGGAGCGTCACGGTGCGCGGGCGGAGGGTCTGCGTCGTCCCGGACACGGGGCCTCCCCGGAGCCGTCCCCCCGCACCGCCACGGTAGGGGCGGGGCCCTCCCCGCGGGCCGGTCCGGTGCGGCGGAAATGGCCGTGTCCGCCGCACCGGGACGGTTGCGGGCGGCAACCGCGGGCAGGGAGCAGCCCGTGCCCGACGTCGTCGAAGCCGGTCTGTGGGGTCTGCTGGGCGGCGCCGCCCTCGTCCTCGGGGCGCTGGTCGCCTGGTTCGTGCGCGTGCCGCAGACGGTGATCGCCTCGGTCATGGCCTTCGGCTCCGGCGTGCTCATCTCCGCCGTCGCCTTCGACCTCATGGAGGAGGCCGCCGACACCGGCGGGCTGGGCCCCACCGCGGTCGGCTTCCTCGGCGGCGCGGTGGCCTACCTCGCCGCGAACGCCGCACTGGCCCGGCGCGGCGCCCGGCACCGCAAGCGGTCGGGCGGGGCGGGCACCGAGCAGCAGCCGTCGGAGGACGAGCAGGGCGGCAGCGGAGCGGCGATCGCGGTCGGCGCGCTGCTCGACGGCGTCCCGGAGTCGGTGGTCCTCGGGCTCGGCCTGCTCGGCGGCGGCGCGGTGAGCGCGCCGGTGCTGGCCGCGGTCTTCATCTCCAACGTCCCCGAGGGCCTGTCCAGCGCCGCCGGCATGAAGGCCAGCGGGCGGCCGGCCGGCTACGTCTTCGGGGTCTGGGGCGGCATCGCGGTGGCCAGCGGCCTGGCCGCGCTGGTCGGCTACGCGGCCCTGGGCGGCGCCCCGCCCGAGGCGATCGCCGTCATCACCGCCGTCGCGGCCGGCGCCATCCTCACGATGATCGCCGACACGATGATCCCGGAGGCCTTCGAGCGGACCCGCACGTGGACCGGCCTGATCACCACCACCGGGTTCCTGGTCGCCTTCGCGATCGAGCGGCTCGGCGCGTGAGCGGGCAGGGTGGGCCCGTGGCAGAGGCACGCGACCCCGTCCAGATCAGCGTCCCCGTCGACGGCGGCGAGCTGTCGGCCCTGCACTGGGCCGCCGACGCCCCGGGCTCCCCCATCGCCGTGCTGGTCCACGGCATCACCGCCAACGCGATGGCCTGGGCCCGGGTGGCGGCCGCGCTGGCCGGCGAGTTCGAGGTCGTCGCCCCCGACCTGCGCGGGCGGGCCGGCTCGGCCGGGCTGCCCGGCCCCTACGGCCTTGAGCGGCACGCCCGGGACGTCGCCACCCTGCTCGACCGGTTCGGCGCCGACGACGACGCCGGGGCCGACGCCACCGTGCTCGTCGGCCACTCGATGGGCGCGTTCGTCGCCGCGCTGGCCGCGGCGGGCCCGGCCCGCGACGAGGTGCACGGCCTGGTCCTGGTCGACGGCGGGCCGGCCCTCGCCCAGCCCCCGGGCGCCGACGTCGACGCGATGCTCTCCGCCGTCCTCGGCCCGTCGCTGGACCGGCTGTCGACGTCGTTCCCCGACCTCGCCGCCGTGCGCGCGTTCTGGGCGCGGCACCCCGCCGTCGGCCCGTGGGTGGACGTGCCGTCGGTGGCCGCCTACCTCGCCCGCGACCTCGCCCCCGGCGGGCCGCCGCTGCGCAGCGCCTGCGTGCCCGAGGCGGTCCGCGTCGACGGCGGGGACGTGCTGCTCAACGAGCGCGTGCTCGAGGCGACCACCTCCCTGCCGGTGCCCGCCACGCTGCTGTGGGCCACGCGCGGCCTGCTCGACCAGACCCCCGGCCTCTACGACGAGGTGCGCCTGGCCTCGCTCGGGCTGGAGCCGGCCGGGATCACCGCGCGCGAGGTGCCCGGCACCAACCACTACTCGCTGCTGTGGGCCGACGAGGGCGTCGCGGCGATCGCGGACGAGGTCCGGGCGGCCGCCGCCCGCGTCTAGGCCGGGCGGCCGAGCAGCGGCGGCAGCACCTCGGGCCCGGCCTCGTCCGGGCGCTCCCCGCCCACCGGGTGCGCCCGGACGGCGAGCACCGCGACGTCGTCCTCGGCGCCCTCGCCGAGCATGCTGGCCAGCAGCCCGTCGCACAGGCCGGCGAGCGAGGAGCCGGCCGCGGCCCCGACCAGCCGGCGGAGCTCCTCGCGGCTCTCGTCGAGCGGGACGCCGCGCCGCTCGAACAGCCCGTCGGTGAACAGCAGCAGCGTGCTGTCCGGCGGGATGACCTCGTGCCCGTCGGCGCGCGGGCCGCGCCAGCCGATCCCCAGCGGCGGGCCGACCGGCGCGGACAGGTCGCGGACGGTCCCGTCGGGCAGCAGCAGCATCGGCTCGGGGTGGCCCGCGGTGGCCCAGCGCAGCCGGCGCAGCCCCACGGCCGCCTCGGCCGGGGTCTGCTCGACCCGGCACACCAGCGCGGTGGCCATCGCGGGCACGGCGAGGCCGACCAGGGCGTGGTCGACCCGCCGCAGCACCCCGGCGGGCTCCTCCAGCCGGTCGAAGGCGATCGCGCGGACCAGCGTCTTGACCTGCCCCATGGCCGCGGCGGCCTCGATGTCGTGGCCCATGACGTCGCCGATCACCAGCACGGTGTCGCCGTCGGGCTGCAGGAAGGCGTCGTACCAGTCGCCGCCGATGGACACCCCGCGGGTGGCCGGCCGGTAGCGGACGGCGAGCTCGAGGTGGTCGGGCTGCACCGGCGGGGACAGCAGGCTGTGCTGCATCCGCTCGGCCACCTGCTGGGCGGCGCTGGCCAGCCGGGCGTTGTCCAGCGCCAGGGCGGCCCGCCGGGAGGCGATCTCGGCGGTGCGCAGCTCGGCGTCGGTGTGCGGCCCCCGCTCGAACCCGTTGACCAGCGTGAACGCGCCGAACACCTCGCCGCGGGCGAGCAGCGGGAAGGTGGCGACGGCGGACACCCGCAGCGGCGCCAGGGCGTCGCGGCTGGCCTCGTCGGCGACCATGACGCGGACGTCGTCGTCGGTGAGGTGCGGGATGACCACCGGCCGGCCGCTGGCCAGCGCCGTGGGCACCGGTGCGGTGGGCCGGTTGCTGCGCACCCGCAGGTCGGCGTAGCGGTGCATGGCCGGGACCATCGCCGGGTCGCTGTGCGCGCGGCCGACGTCGCGGCGGGTGCCGTCGGGGTCGACGACGCTGACCAGGCACCAGTCGGCCAGCAGCGGCACGACCAGGTCCGCGAACCGGGCGACGGCCTCGTCGACGTCGGTGGTCGACGTCATCGCCTGGCTGATGTCGCCGAGCAGCACCAGGTGCCGGGCCGAGACCTCGGCCCGCGCCGCCGCCGCGGCCGCCTCCGCGGCGGCGGTCTCGCGGGCCGCGACGGCCGCGGCACGCTCCTCCTCGGCGCGCCGGCGCTGCGTCACGTCGTCGTAGGTGACCACCAGGCCCGCCTCGGTGAGGAACGCGTCGGCGCGGAACCACCGGCCCAGCGGGGCGAAGAAGGCCTCGGTGGAGCCGGACTCGCCGGTCGCCCGGACGTGCCGGTACAGCTCCTCGAACGGGCCCCCCACCGCCTCCGGGAACTCCTCCCAGATGCCCCGGCCCTGCAGCCCCGCTGCGGTGCGCTCGAGCACCCCGGCCCCGGCGGGGTTGACGTAGCGGAACCGCCAGCCGGCGTCGAGGACGAACAGCGGCCGGTCCATGCCCTCCACGGCCTGGACGAGCAGGTCACGGGGCGGCGGGGCGGCGCCGTCCGGGGTCATGCGCCCATGCTGCCGCATCCGGGGGGCCGGCCCGCCTGCGGTCCCCCGTCGTGGGGACGGGTCCGGAGCGGGCCGGTTGGCAGCGCGACCGGGTCGCGGAACGATCAGGACGGGCCCGTGGCGTCCGGCGTCGTGCGCCGGTGCGGGCGGCCGGCGAGGAGGAGGTGCGGGCATGGCCGATCCGCTGCCGGACCCGCCCGCCGGTCCGGGAGCGGGGTGGCGGCGGGAGGCCGGTCCCCTGCCGGGTCCCCAGCCGACCGTCCCCCTCGCCCGCCGCGTGCCCGATCCCACGGCCCTCGCCGCCCTGGTGGACCGGCTGCCGGCCGCCGTCCTCGCGCTCGACCCGGCGGGGCGGCTGACCTGGCTCAACGCCGCCGCGGCACGCCTGCTGGGCGGCACCGCCGCCGCGCTGACCGGCCGGCCGCTGGACGACGGCACGCCGGGCAGCACCGGCCACGTCCTGGCCCAGGCCTGCTCGGAGGCCGCCGCCACCGGCGACTCGGTGACCGTCGCCGCCGGCGGGGACGGCTGGTACGAGGTGCGGGCCCTGCCCGGGCCGGAGGGGCTCGCGGTGACGGTCACCGACGTCTCCGCCCGGCGCGCGGTGCAGGAGCGGGCCGACCGCGCCGCGGCCCGCGCGACGCTGCTGGTGCGGGTCAGCGGGGAGCTCTCGGGCGCGCTCGACGGCGTCTCGGCGCTGGGCCGGCTGGCGCGGCTGGTGGTGCCGGTGCTCACCGACGGCTGCGTGGTCACCGTCGTCGACCGGGAGGGCCGCGCCCGCGACGTCGGCTCCTGGCACGCCGACCCCGAGCGCCGCGAGCTGCTGGCCCGCTACACCCGGGTGCGGCTGGAGCGCATGCCGCCGTCCTCCCCCGTCGCCCGGGCGCTGCGCGCGGGCACGCCGCTGACCACCTCCGTCGCCGACGTCCTCGCGGAGATGACCGACGAGGCGACGCGGGAGATGCTGCGCGGCCTGCGCGCGGAGTCGGTGGTGGTCCTCCCCCTGCCCGCCGAGTCGCGGACCGTCGGGGTGCTCACCCTCTACCTCGACGCCGGCCGCGAGCTGGGCGAGGCCGACCTCGCCACCGCGCGGGCGGTCGCGGTGCAGGCCGGCCGCGCGGTGGACCGGGTCGGGCGGCAGAGCCGGCAGATCCAGCTGGCCGAGGCGCTGCAGCGCAGCCTGCTCACCGACCCGCCCGCGTTCCCCGGCCTGGAGGTCGCGGTGCGGTACGTGCCGGCGGCCGAGGCGGCGCGGGTGGGCGGGGACTGGTACGACGCCTTCTCCTCCCCCACCGGCGACCCGGTCCTGGTGATCGGCGACGTCGTCGGCCACGACACCGCGGCCGCGGCGACGATGGGGCAGCTGCGCGGCCTGCTGCGGGGGATCGCGCACGCCCGTGGCGCCGGCCCCGCCGGGGTGCTGCGCGGCCTGGACGAGGCCATGGCGGACGTGCACCCGGACACGCTGGCCACGGCCGCCGTCGCCCGGCTGGAGGACGGCGGCCGGCGGCTGCGGTGGGCCAACGCCGGGCACCCGCCCCCGGTGCTGCTCCTGCCCGGCGGCCGGGTGGTCGCGCTCGACCACGGCGACCCGATCGGCGACCTGGCGCTGGGCGTGGACGCGACGGCCGAGCGGCGCGAGTCGGCGGTCCGCCTCGCGCCGGGGACGACGGTGCTGCTGCACACCGACGGGCTGGTCGAGCGGCGCGGCAGCACGCTGGACGCGGACACCGCCCGGCTGCACCGCGTGCTGGCCGGGCTCGCCGGCCGGCCCCTGCCCCGGCTGTGCGACGAGCTGCTCGCGCGCCTGGTGCCGGGCCCGCCCGAGGACGACGTCGCGCTGCTCGCGGTGACCGTCGCGGGCTGAGCCGCGATCCGGCTCACCCCGCGGAGGCGGGTGGGCACCGCCAGGATTGGGCCGCTGGCCGACTGGGCACGGAATCCCCGTCCGAGAACCAGGACGACGACGGAGAAGAGGTCATGGGCCGACTGACCTGGCCGCTGCGCCCGCTGCCCAACGGGCGCGGCGAGCTGTGGCGCCGGGACCTCGGGGGCCTCGCCGAGCTGCCCGCGGCGCGCGCCGGGCTCCGCGACCACCTGAGCACCATCGGCTTCCCGCGCGACCCCGACGACCCCGCGGCCGACCGGATGATCCTGGCCTTCGACGAGCTGGCCTCCAACGCGCTGCGGCACGGCGTCTCGCCGGTCGTCGCGACGGTGGTGGCCGGGTCCGGGGGCTGGCTGCTCGACGTGAGCGACCGCGACCCCGACACGATGCCGGCGCCCGCGGTCGGCCGGGACCCCGCGCACGGCGGGCTGGGCCTGTACCTGGTGGCGCGGCTGTCGGTGGCCCACGGCTGGTACGTCGACGACGGCTGCAAGCACGTGTGGGCCTGCCTGCCGACGACCTTCGAGGAGTGCGCGGTCACCGCGTCCTGAGACGTGAGCGCGCCCGGGGCGGCGGGGACGGTGGTCCCTGCGCCGCCCCGGGGCGGTCGGTGCGGGGCTCGCCGGCCGGGTTGCGGCCGGGAGCGCCCGTGGATCAGGAGGGGACGACCAGCGACAGCCGGCCCTTGCCGTAGCCGGGGACCTCGACGGCGAGGTCGAGCCGGTTGAAGGCGGCGAGCATGCCGGCGACGTCGCCCGGCAGGTCGTCGCCCGGCGCGTACAGCCGGTAGAGCTTCGAGTGCGGGGCACCGGGCACGTTGAACAGCGCCGAGAGGACGTTGACGACCTCGTGCAGGGCCTCGGTGAGCATCGCGGTGAGCTCGCCGTCCTCCTCGACGACGTCCTGGACGCCGCCGGGGGGCAGCAGCGCCAGCGCGCCGCCGGTCCAGGCCGACAGCGGCAGGTCCATGACGCACAGCGCGTTGACGGCCATCGTCGGGCTGACGTAGACCGCCACCGAGACGGGGTCCTTCTCGGTCGGCGTCACCGGGGCGCCCGGCGTCACCGCGACGGGCTTGCCGACGAGGCCGGACAGCATGTCCTTGACGGCCTTGGCGTCGGGCAGGACGACGGTCAGCGGCGCGGTCACGCGAGCACCCCGTCGAGGTGCTCGGTGAAGGTGTCCGCGGTGAACGGCTTGGCGATGAGGAACAGCGCGCCGGCGTCGGCGGCCTTCTCCCGCATCTCCGGCGAGCCCTCCGAGGTGACGAAGCCGAACGGGACGGTGGAGCCCGAGCCGCGCAGCGCCTGCAGGCACTCCAGGCCGGTCATGTTGGGCATGTTCCAGTCCGACAGCACCAGGTCCGGGCTCTCGCTCCGCACCTTGTCGTAGGCGTCGCGGCCGTCCTCGGCCTCGACGATGTCGTGGTCGTCGTAACCGGCCTGCCGCAGGGTGCGGATGACGATCTGCCGCATGACGCGGCTGTCGTCGGCGACCAGGATCTTCACAGGGGCACCTCGTTCTCTTCCTCGGCGTGCGACTGCACGGAGACGGTCAGCGGCTCGCCGCGCCACAGGACGGCGACGCGGCAGGTGTCGGCCTCGCGGCCGGCGGGCGGGGTGGTGCCGGTCTCGGGCAGGCCGAGCACCGACGGGCCGGGGAGGACGGCCTTGACGTTCCCGCCGACGACGTTGGCGAGCTCGCCCAGCGCGTCGTCGACGTCCTCGTCCTCGAGCACCGCGGGGGCGTGCTCGCGGAGCAGGGCCCGGGTCAGCTCCAGCGCCGTCCCGCGACCGCAGGTGAGCACGACGGCGCCGGTCCACGGCCCGACGACCTCGACCCAGGCGCTCAGCGTGTCCGCGGGCAGCGGCGCCGGCAGCGGGACGAGCACCTCGTCCTCGCCGACGAGCGCGAGCCACGCCTGCTCGGTGATCTGCTGGACCGTGGCCTCGTCGACCAGGTCGGCCACGGCGGGCGGTCGGTCGGACGCGCGGCGGCGCAGCCCGGTGTCCGGACGGGTCACGAGCCTCTCCTCGCTGGCGCTCGTCGGGCTCGCGCCCAGGGGTGCTGTGTTCCTTGGTGACCTCGCGAGCTCGGTCACAGCGGGACCTCCTGCGGGAGCAGGCCGAGCAGCGCGAGCTTGTCGCGGATGGCGTCGGCGGTGAACGGCTTGATGACGTACTCGTGGGCGCCGGCGGCCAGGGCGCGCACGATCTGGCCGTGCTCGCTCTCGGAGGTGACCATCACCAGCGTCACCGCGCGCCAGGCCGGGTTGGCGCGGACGGCGTTGACGAACTGCAGGCCGTCCATCACCGGCATGTTCCAGTCGATCGTGCACAGGTCGGGCACCCAGCCCTCGTGGAGGACGTCGAGTGCCTCCTGGCCGTGGCCGGCCTGCCGGGTCTCGTAGCCGATCCCCTCGAGGATGCCGGTCACGATGCGCCGCATGGCGCGGGAGTCGTCGATCACCAGAGCGCGCACGGTCAGGCCCCCTTCAGCGGGCGGTAGGCGGAGCTGCGGCCGAGCACGACGCGGCTCCAGGAGTCGTCGACGCCGAGGGTGGTCTCGGCGGCACCGAGGAACAGCCAGCCGTCGGGGCGCATGAGCTCCCGCACCCGGCGGAGGATCGCCTGCTTGGTGGGCAGGTCGAAGTAGATGAGGACGTTGCGCAGGTAGACGACGTCGAACGGGCCCATCCGCGGCAGCGGGGCGGCCAGGTTGCACTCGCGGGCGGTGACCATGCGGCGGAGGCCCGGGGCGACCTCCCACTCGCTGCCGGCCCGCTGGAAGTGGCGGACCAGCATCGGCGCGGGCAGGCCGCGGTTGACCTCGAGCTGGCTGAACCGGCCCGCCCGGGTGCGCTCGACCATCTCGCGGGAGATGTCCGTGGCGGTGATCGAGACCCGCGTCGAGGCGTTGGGCAGCGCGTCCTCGAGCAGCATCGCCACCGTGTAGGGCTCCTGACCGCTGGAGCAGGCCGCCGACCAGATCTGCAGCCGCTCGGCGGGGCCGCGGGCGGACAGCAACGAGGGCAGCACGGTCGAGGTGAGCGCGGTGAACGGGTCGCCGTCGCGGAACCACGAGGTCTCGTTGGTGGTCAGCGCCTCGACGATCGAGCGGGTGTCGTCCGGCCGCGGGCGGCTGCGGACCGAGTCGACGAACGCGTCGACGTCGGTCATGCCCATCTTGCGGGCCAGGGGCAGCAGCCGGGCCTCGACGAGGTACTCCTTGCCCGGCGCGAGGACGATCGCGCTCTCCCGGTGCACCAGCTGGCGCACCCAGTCGAAGCGGGTCGCGGTGAGGGTCATCGTGGTGCTCCCGTCGCGTGGATCAGGGGGGCGGGCTGCGGCGGGATGCCGGGGGCGGCGCGGCCGAGGTGGCGGGTGATCGCCTCGGCGACGCGGTCGAGCGGGAGGACCTCGTCGGCGAGGCCGGCGGAGGCGACGGCGCCGGGCATGCCCCACACGACCGAGGTGGCCTGGTCCTGGACGACGACGGTGCCGCCGGCGTCGCGGACGGCGCTCGCCCCGCTGCGGCCGTCGGAGCCCATGCCGGTCAGCACCACGGCGAGGACGGCGCCGTCGTAGGCGGTCACCGCCGAGCGGAACAACGGGTCGACGGCGGGGCGGCAGAAGTTCTCCGGCGGGCCCTGCGACAGCACCGTCGTCGCGCCGCGGCCGGTGCCGCGCACGGTGAGGTGGTGGTCGCCGGGGGCCAGGTGGACGGTGCCCGGCAGCAGCGGCGAGCCGTCGGAGGCCTCGACGACGCGCAGCGCGGAGAGGCGGTCCAGCCGCTGGGCGAACTGGCGGGTGAAGACCGGCGGCATGTGCTGCACGAGCAGGACCGGCACCGGGAGGGTGGCCGGCAGCGCGGGGAGGACCCGGGCCAGCGCCTCGGGGCCGCCGGTGGAGGAGCCGATGACCAGCACCGCGGGGGCCTTGTGCGGCGTGCTGCGCGGGGCCGGGGGGCGGGCGGCGACCGGCGCGGCGGCGGCGCGGGGCGCGCCGAGGCCGACCGGGCGCCCGGTGAGGGCCTTGATCTTCGGGATGAGCTGCTCGCGGACGCTCTCCATCGACTGCGCGACGCTGCCGACGTTGGCCGGCTTGGTCACGTAGTCGTTGGCGCCGGCGGACAGGGCGTCCAGGGTCGCCGAGGCGCCGCGCTCGGTGAGCGTGCTGAACATGACGATCGGGACGCGGTTGCGGCGCGCGCGGACGGCGCGGACCGCCTCGATGCCGTTCATCTCCGGCATCTCGATGTCCATCGTGACCAGGTCGGGCTCGAGCGTGTCGAGCTTGGCCAGCGCGAGCTTGCCGTTGACCGCCGTGCCGACGACCTCGATGGCCGGGTCGGAGGACAGCACGTCGGTCACGATCTTGCGGACGACGACCGAGTCGTCGACCACCAGCACGCGGATCGGGTCCACACGTCCTCCTGCTCCGGCGGCGACGGCCGGCGGGGCCGTCGTCGGGGTCTCGGCAGCGCGGCGGGGGGCCTCAAGGTCAGTCCCGGTGCTGTTCCGGAACGTCCTCGGGCGCACCACCCGCATCGCCTGTCCCAGGAGTTGTCGGCCGCCCCACCCGTGGTGTTGACCGGTCCGGCGCAACCGTTACGGGGGATGCGGTGACCACGGGGACCGCGGGTACATGTCGACCCGCTCGCGCGGTGACCCCCCGGAGGTACACCGCACTGACCTGCGGTGACGCGGGCCGATCACCGGATGCGTGCACGTCGGAGGCCCGGGATGCGTCTCGTTGCCGCTCGTCCCGGCGCGCCCGCGCGTGTCGGCGGCAACGACCCGATGATCGACGGGGAGGCACCCGTGGCGGACGCGGGCGGGCGCCCGCGTGAGGTCAGCGGCCGGCGGCGCGGTGCCAGGGCGCGAGCAGCACGCCCAGGGCGCTCGAGTCGAGCAGGTCGCCCATCGTGAGCGCCTGGACGACGCCGGCGAGGGCGTTCCACGAGCCCGTGGCGCCGTCGTGGGCGTCGAGGCCGCCGTCGGCGAACGCGCGGACGGCGAGCAGCTGGGCGGCGGCGAGGGTCCGGGTGCGGCCGGAGACGTGCGCAGCCCACGCGGCCTCGTGCATGGCGGCCGCCCACGGGCGCTGGGTGGCCCGGCCCTCGTCGACGGCGGCCCGCCAGCGCTCACGGCCGCGGGCGTCCAGGCCGGCGAACGTGGCCAGCAGCGAGTGCAGCTCGGGCGTGGCGGGGCCGAGGTCGGCGTCGGCGCCACGGGTGGCGGCGTCCGGGACGACGGCGTCGAAGGGCGCCACCAGCTCGCGGCGCACCAGGCGCGGCAGCACGTCGGCGGCCCACTCCCCCACCGCGGCGTCGGCGAGGACCTCGGCGGCCTGCTCGCGGACGTCGTCGTCGGCCTGGGCGAAGGCGCCGTGCTCGGGGCCGAGGACGTCCTCGCGCAGCAGCCGCTCCAGCGCCGCGGCGTTGCCGATGGTGCCGCGCTCGAGCTGGGCGACCAGGACGGCGGCGCGGTCCTCCCCCGGCTCCGGCGACACCGTCCGCAGCTGGGGCACCGCGGCGGCGAGCTCGCGGGCGCGGCGGGCGCGCACGGCGAGGACGGTGCGCTGGTCGTGGTCGGCGCCACGGGAGCGGGCGCCGGCGGCCAGCGCGGTGAGCTCGGCGGGGCCGGCGGTGAGCCCGGTGAGCAGCACGCCGGCGACGGCGCGGCCGGCGGGCAGCCGCACCAGGTCGAACCCGAGCGTCGCGGCACTGACCAGCGAGTACGGCACGTCTCCCCCTCCGACGGCACCGCCGTGGAGCAGGCGGTCCGCCCCATGCTCGCGGTGATCACCCCGTGACGCCACGCGGCCGTCACCCGATCGCCGGAGGGGCACGGGGGAACGGCCGCGTGTCGGGGGCTGTCGAGCGACGTGACGATCACGCCGGGTGACCGCCCGCCGCCTGCGCGCACCCGCCGGAGGCCCGGGGTCCCGGGACGGCGCGAGCCCTACCCGGGGACGGGCACCGTGCCCATACTGGCCCCGCCATGCAGGCCGATGCCCCCACTCCAGGAGGACGGCGACCGGACGGGCGGGCCGGCTCGGCGGACGCCGGCGGCTCGGACCTCGTCGAGGCCGCCGTGGGCATGCTGCTCGCCGGTGCCCCGGTCGGCTACGCGGTGCTCGACACCGAGCTGCGCTACGTGCGGATCAACCAGACGCTGGCCGCCGTCAACGGCGTGCCGGTGGCCGAGCACCTGGGCCGGTCGGTGGCCGAGGTGCTCCCCGACGTGGCCCCGGAGGTCGAGCCCCTGCTGCGCCGGGTGCTGGCCACCGGGGAGCCGATCACCGACCTGGAACTGGACAGCGGACCGACCCCGGGCCAGCCCGGTCGCCGCCGCCACTGGCGGGTCAGCTACTACCCGGTGCGGGCGACACCGGGGGCGGGGCCGCCCGAGGGTCTGGGCCTGGTCGTCACCGACGAGACCGGCCGGCACGAGGGGCAGGAGGAGCGCCGCCGGCTGCTGGAGGCCGAACGGACGGCGGCGGCCCGGGTGCGGCACGCGCTGCAACGGCAGGAGCGGCTGCACCGGCTGACGTCGGCCCTGGCGCGCGCGACCACGGTGCGCGACGTGGCCGCCACGATGGTGGACCTCGCGCCCGGGATCCTGGGGGCCAGCGCCGCCACCCTCAACGAGTACGAGCCGGGCACCGGGCTGTCCGTCCTCGCCGTGAGCGGCCTGCCGCCCGAGGTGGCCCGACCGGGCCAGGTGATCCCGGCCCCCCTCCCGCCGCTGGTGCGCGACGTCCTCCGGGGGGACGGCCCGGTGCTGGTGGCCAGCACCGCCGAGCGCGACCGGCGGTACCCCGACATGGCGGGCTCGGGGGTGCGACAGCAGGCCTGGGCCAACCTGGCGCTGTGCAGTCACGGCCGGCCGGCCGGGATCGTGGCGTTCGGCTGGGACGACCCCCGCACCTTCGCCGACGAGGACGTGGAGCTGCTCACCGCGCTGGCCGACCAGTGCGCCACCGCGATGGACCGCGCCCGCCTCTACCGGGCCGAGCAGGACGCCCGGCGGCGCGCCGAGACGGCGCAGCAGCGGCTGGACCTGCTGGCCCGGGCCGGCTACGCGCTCAGCCGCTCCCTCGACGAGTCGGCCGTGCTCGACGAGCTGGCCGCCCTGCTGGTGCCCGACCACGCCGACTGGCTGGTCGTGCTGCTCGCCGGCCGGCCGGGACAGCTGGTGCCCCGCTGTTCGGTGCACGCCGACCCCCGGGTCCACGCGGCCGCGCAGGAGCTGCTGGCGGCGCGGCCGCTGCGCGTCGACGGACACAGCGCGGCCGCGCGGGTCTTCCGCACCCAGCGGCCCCTCGTGGTGGAGGACGCGCTGCCCTACCTGACCGAGGACGGCGGCCCGCCCGAGGTGGCCCGGTTCGCCCGGCTCCTCGGCCCCGGCCCGGGCCTGCTCACCCCGTTGGTGGTCCGCGGCCGGAGCACCGGCGTGCTGTCGCTGGTCGGCGCCTCCGCCGGCGGCAGGCCGCTCACCGACCAGCAGGAGCTCGTCGGCGACCTCGCCTCACGCGTGGCGGTCGCGCTGGACAACGCCCACCTCTACGGCCGGCAGACCCGGATCGCCCGCCGCCTGCAGGACGGCCTCCTGCCGGCCCGCCTGCCCGAGGTCCCCGGCGTGGAGCTGGCCACCCGCTACGCCACGGCGGAGGAGTCGGTCGAGGTCGGCGGCGACTTCTACGACGTCGTCCCGCTCGACGGCGGCGCGTTCGTGCTCGCGATCGGCGACGTCTGCGGGCGCGGGATCGACGCCGCGAGCACCACCGGGCTGGCCCGGCACACCCTGCGGGCCATCGCGCGGGACCTGCCCCCGGCGGCCGCGCTGGTGCGGCTCAACGAGGCCCTGCTCGCGGAGACCGCCCCGGACCGGTTCCTCACCGCCGCCTGCGCCCGGATCACCCCGCACCCCGACGGCACCGCAGCCGTGCAGCTCGCCCGCGCCGGCCACGAGCCCCCGGTGCTGGTGCGGGCCGACGGGAGCGCCACGCTGCTGGCCCCGGCGGGGCAGCTCCTCGGCGTCCTCCCCGAGGTGATCGCGGAGACCCGGGAGCTCGTCCTCGGGCCCGGCGACGCCCTCGTGATGTACACCGACGGCATCACCGAGACCCGGGGACGCGACGGCCTGTTCGGCGAGGAACGGCTCGTCGCGGCCCTCGCCGGGCCGCCCGGCCCGCGGCCGGCCGCCGTCCCTCCGCGCACCGCCGACGACCTCGCCGACCTCGTCCTGGCCGCCACCGACCGGTTCCGCGCCGGCCCGGCCGACGACGACGCCGCCCTGCTCGTCGCCCGCCTGCGCCCCCGGTGACGGGGCGCGAAGGGGTCAGGCGCCGACGGCCTTCTGCACGTCGAGGGCGAGCAGGAGCTTCCCGTCGAGCTTGTAGGCGCCGCGGATGAGCTCGCGGGCCTGCCCGTCGAGGGTGTCCGGCGGGGCCTCGAAGTCGGCGGCGTCGACGTCGACGACGTCGGCGATCGAGTCGACCAGCAGGCTCACCGCCTCGCCGTGCAGCCGCACCACGATGACGACGGCGTCGGTGCCGGCCGGCCGCGGCGGGCGGCCCAGCCGCTCGCGCAGCTCGATGGCGGTGACCACCTGACCGCGCAGGTTGATCAGCCCGGCGACGGCCGGCGGCGCCAGCGGCACCCGGGTCAGCTTCTGGCTGCGCAGCACCTCCTGCACGTGCTCGACCTCGACGCCGTACAGGTCGCCGTCGAGCCGGAAGGTGGCCAGCTGCCCGCTGGTGGCGCGGGTGGTGGTCTCGGTCGCGGTCGTCACGTCAGACCTCCAGCAGAGCGGACGCAGGGGAGTGGTCGGGGGTCGTGTAGAAGGCCGGGTCGGCCGCGAGGATGGCGGCGCGGACGTCGAGCAGCTCGGTCACCTTGTCGCCGAGGACGGCGGAGCCGAGCAGGCCCAGGTCGTCGATGTCGCTGCGGACGGCCGCTCCGCCGTCGACGATGTCGAGGATCTCCTCGACGACGATCGCGACGCTGCGGCCGTGGTCGCTGTAGACGATGACCTCGAGCACCTCGCGCTCGGCGGTGCCGTAGGCGCCCAGGTGCCGGTCGAGCCGGACGATCGGCAGGATCGCGCCGCGGTACTGCACGACCTCCCGGTTGCCGACCCGCTCGACGGCCTCGGCCCGCACCTGCTCCAGGCGGGTGACGGTGTCCAGCGGGATCGCCACGCGGCGGCCCTCGCCGATCGCGGCCAGCAGCATCCGCTGGCGCTCGGTCTCGCCGCCACCGGTGCCGGCCGCGGCGGCCTCGCGGGCCTCCTGCCGCTCGCCGCTCTCGGTGCGCAGCGCGCGGCGGGCCAGGGCCTGGACGTCGAGGATGAGCGCCACGGCGCCGTCGCCGAGGACGGTCGCGCCGGAGTAGAGGCCGATCGCCTTGAGCTGGCCGCCGACGGCCTTGACGACGATCTCCTCGGTGTTGATCACCCGGTCGACGACGAGGCCGAAGCGCCGGCCCTCCGACCGCAGCACCGCGATGACGACGTGGCCGTCGTGGCGGTCGGAGGCCAGGCCGAGGACGTCGGTGAGCCGCACGAGGGGGAGCAGCTCGCCGCGCAGCCGGTAGACCGGCGCGCCGCCGACCTCCTCGACGGCGTTGGCGGCCTTCTCGGCGTCGAGGCTGACCAGCTCCTGCAGGCTGATCTGCGGGATGGCGTAGCGGTCGCCGGCGCACTCGACGGTGAGCGCGGGGACGATCGCCAGGGTCAGCGGGATGCGCAGCCGGCAGACGGTGCCGCGGCCGGGCTCGGACTCGACCTCGATCGTGCCGCCGATGGCCTCGATGTTGGTCTTGACGACGTCCATGCCGACGCCGCGGCCGGAGACGTTGGTGACCGCGGCCGCCGTGGAGAACCCGGGCAGGAAGATCAGCTGCAGGACGTCCTGCGGGCCCATCCGGTTGAGCTGGTCGGCGGAGACCAGCCCCCGCTCGAGCGCCTTGGCGCCGATCCTGCCCGGGTCGATGCCGGCGCCGTCGTCGGCGACCTCGACGACGACCTGCCCGCTCTCGTGCCTCGCGCGCAGGGTGAGCACGCCCTCGGCGGGCTTGCCCGCGGCACGGCGGCGGTCGGGGGCCTCGATGCCGTGGTCGACGGAGTTGCGGACCAGGTGGGTCAGCGGGTCCTTGACCGCCTCGAGCAGCGTCTTGTCCAGCTCGGTGTCCCGGCCCTCCATCTCCAGGCGGACGTTCTTGCCGCACTGGATGCCGAGGTCGCGGACGACGCGCGGCAGCTTGGACCAGATGTGGTCGATCGGCTGCATGCGCGTCTTCATGACGCCCTCCTGCAGCTCGCTGGCGATGAGGTTGAGCCGCTGCGAGGCGCGCACCAGGTCGGTGTCGGTGGAGCGGCCCACGTACTGGACGATCTGGTTGCGGGTCAGCACCAGCTCGCCGACCAGCAGCATCAGGGAGTCGAGCAGGTCGACGTCGACGCGGATGGTCGAGTCGGCGACGGCGCGGCGCTGCTGCGCGGCCTGACCCTCGGGGCGGGCGGCGCCGGCCGGCAGGCCGCCGTCGGCGTGGTCGTCGTGCGCCTCATCGGGGTGCTCGTCGTGCACCTCGTCGAGCAGGGGAGCGGGCTCGGGCTCGGGCGCCGTCCCGGCGGCGGCCTCGACCACGGCCTCGGCGGCCGCGACGACCTCGGCGGCGACCTCGGCCGGCGCCTCGGCAGACGCGGGGGGGTCCTCCATGGCGGCGCTGATCTCGGCGACGACGGCGGAGACGTCCACGCCGCCCTCGCCGCCGGTGGCCTCGATGGAGGCGAGCAGCGAGCGCACGGTGTCGACCATCCGCAGCAGCACGCTGGTGCGCTCGGGAGTCAGGGCGAGGACGCCGTCCCGCAGCCGGGAGAGCATGTTCTCCCCGACGTGGGTGACCTCCTCGAGCCGGCTGAAGGCGAGGAAGCCGCTGGTGCCCTTGATCGTGTGGATGGTGCGGAAGATGCTCGAGAGCCGCTCGCGCGAGTCGGGCTCCTGCTCGAGGGCGACCAGGTCCGTGTCGAGCTGGTCGAGGTTCTCGTGGCTCTCGACGAGGAACTCCTCGACGATGTCGTCCAGACCGTCCACCGTTGCCTTCTCTCTCGCGTACGGGAACGGATCCGTCCCCGGATGGTCTTCGGCGGCCCGCCGTCGGACTCAAGGTGAGCCCCGGGCGGCCGCGGGGTGCTCGGGCGCCTCCCGCGGCCGGCCCCGGGGGCCGGCCGCGGGAGTGCGGTTCAGTAGGTGAAGCGGGCGACGCTGGTGCGCAGGTCGGTGGCCATCCGGGACAGCTCGTCGACGGCGGTGCGGGTCTGGGTCAGCGCCTGGGTGGTGGAGTCGGCCGCGGTCGACACCCCGGAGATGTTGTCGGCGATCTGACCGGAGCCCTGCGCGGCCTCGGACACCGAGCGCGACATCTCGTTGGTGGTGGCGGTCTGCTCCTCCACCGCGGAGGCGATGGTGGTCTGCCGGTCGGAGATCTGGGCGACGATCTGGCTGATCTCGCCGATGGCCGCCACCGCGGCGGTGGTGTCGCCCTGGATGGCCTGCACCCGGCGGGCGATGTCCTCGGTCGCCTTGGCCGTCTCCTGGGCCAGCTCCTTGACCTCGTTGGCGACGACCGCGAAGCCCTTGCCCGCCTCGCCGGCCCGGGCGGCCTCGATGGTGGCGTTGAGCGCCAGCAGGTTGGTCTGCTCGGCGATCGAGGTGATCACCTTGACCACGTTGCCGATCTCGGCCGAGGACTCGCCCAGCTTCGCCACCGTCGCCGTCGTCGTCTCCGCGGCCGTCACCGCCCGGGCTGCGACGGCGCTGGCCTCGGCGGCGTTGGTGGCGATCTCCCGGATGGAGGCGCCCATCTGCTCCGCGCCGGCCGCGACGGTCTGCACGTTCCGGCTGACCTCCTCGGCCGCGCCGGCGACCACGCCGGACTGGGCCGAGGTCTCCTCCGCCGAGGCCGAGATCTGCGCCGAGGACGCCGACAGCTCCTCGCTGGAGGCGGCCACGGCGTCGGCCGAGGCGGCCACGGAGGCCATCACCGAGCGCAGGCTCTCCTGGGCCTCGCCGAGGGCGGCGGCCATCCGGCCGAGCTCGTCCCGACCGCGCACCTCGGGGGTGACGGTGAGGTCGCCGGCGGCCAGGGCCTCGACCGAGTGCTGCACCGAGCGGACGGTGCCCACGAGCCGCCGGACGACGAGCACGGTCAGCCCGCCGGCGACCAGCGTGCCCAGGGCCAGGGAGACCCAGAGGGTGGTGGTGGCCGAGGAGACGATGCCCACGGCGTCGTCGGTGTCGGCCTGGCCGGCGCCGACCCGGCGCTCCTGCATGGCGTTGTACTGGTCCATGAGGACGTCGGAGCGGTCCTGCAGCGGGCCGGTGATGACGGCGGCCGCCGCGGCGAGGTTCCCGGCGTCGGCCGCGGGCAGCAGCTGGGTGTCGGCGATCGTGTAGTAGTCCTCGACGGTGCCGCGGAACTCCTCGAAGGCCTCCTTGTTGACCGTCACCTCGGCGTAGGCGTCGAGCTGGCCGTCGATGGTCTCGCGGCGCTCGGTCAGGTCGGCCCGCAGGGCGGCGCGCTGCTGCGCGTCCGCGATGGGGTACGTGTTGTACCGCGACCGGTCGCCCTGCCAGGAGCGCTGGATGTTCGCCAGGTCGGACAGCCGGACGACGTTGTCGTTGATCCGGGCGGCCGCGTCCTGGACCGCCGACAGCCGGTTGACGGCGAGGACGGTCATCGCGACGGCGACCAGCGCGAGGACGGCGACGGCGGCGCCGATCTTGACGCCGACGGGGCGGTCGGCGAACCAGCCGCCGGTGCGGCCGGCGCGTTGCGTGCTCATGGGGACTGCTCCTGGTTTCTCGGGGTGGCCGGGGTGGTGAAGCGGGCGCTCTCGGGGTAGGAGAGTGACGGATCGGAAAAGGAACTGGGGTCGTCCGGAAATGGCGTGTCGGTAACGATCCGAGCACGGCCGTAATGCGTGGCCAGAGGCAACGCCGGGACCATTCCCGGCACCAAGTCGACAAGCAGCGCGTACCCGCCGACCGGCGCACATGCCCATGTCGACAAGGGCATCCGCCGAGGTGGCCGGCCCTCGGAGCGGCAGGAATGGCCATTTCTGCCGCTCGGGGCGGGGGTGGACGAGCGCGCCCGGAGCCATTGTCGCGGAAATGGCTCCCGGGGAGGACCGTGATCACCGGCCACCGGGACGGACGACCATTCCCGGCGGCCGGATCACCCAGGTCAGTGCGTGAAGCGGCCGACGCTCGTCCGGAGCTCGGTGGCCATCCGGGACAGCTCGTCCACGGCGGTGCGGGTCTGGGTCAGCGCCTGGGTGGTGGAGTCGGCCGCGGTCGACACCCCGGAGATGTTGTCGGCGATCTGACCGGAGCCCTGCGCGGCCTCGGACACCGAGCGCGACATCTCGTTGGTGGTGGCGGTCTGCTCCTCCACCGCGGAGGCGATGGTGGTCTGCCGGTCGGAGATCTGCGCGACGATCCGGCTGATCTCGCCGATGGCCGCCACCGCGGCGGTGGTGTCGCCCTGGATGGCCTGCACCCGGCGGGCGATGTCCTCGGTCGCCTTGGCCGTCTCCTGGGCCAGCTCCTTGACCTCGTTGGCGACGACCGCGAAGCCCTTGCCCGCCTCGCCGGCCCGGGCGGCCTCGATCGTGGCGTTGAGCGCCAGCAGGTTGGTCTGCTCCGCGATCGAGGTGATCACCTTGACGACGTTGCCGATCTCGGCCGAGGACTCGCCCAGCTTGGCCACGGTCGCCGTGGTGGTCTCCGCCGCGGTCACCGCCCGCGCGGCCACCGCCGACGCCTCGGCGGCGTTGGTCGCGATCTCCCGGATCGACGCCCCCATCTGCTCCGCGCCCGCGGCGACCGTCTGCACCGACCGCGACACCTCCTCCGCGGCCGCCGCGACCACGCCGGACTGCGCGGACGTCTCGCCGGCCGAGGCGGAGATCTGCGCCGAGGACGCCGACAGCTGCTCGCTGGAAGCCGCGACCGCGTCCGCCGAGGCGGCGACGGCGTCGAGCACCTCGCGCAGGTTCTCCTGGGCGCGGTCGAGCGCGTCGGCCATCCGGCCGACCTCGTCGCGGGACCGGATGCCGGTGGTGCGGGTCAGGTCGCCCTCCGCCAGCGCCTCGAGGGAGGCCTGCACCGTGCGCACCGGCCGGATCACCGAGCGGGCGGTCAGCCAGCTGAGCAGGACCAGCAGCAGGAAGCCCAGCCCGGCGACGACGAACGAGACCGTCTCGAAGCGGGTGACGGTGTCCTGCAGTTCCTCCTGGGCGGCTCCCGCCTCGGTCTCCAGCGTGTCCTTCGCGGTGCCGACGGCGGCGTCGGTGAGGTCGTTGGCGGCCTGGATGTCCTCCCACCGCACGCGCGCGCCGGCCTGGTCGGCCACGGCGCCGTCCACGAAGGCGGTGATCGCGTCGGTGTACTCGCCGTAGGTGTCCTCCAGCGCGGCGACCGCGGTGGCGCTGTCGCCGGTCAGCTCGATCCCGCCGAGCTCGGCGAGCAGCTCCCGCGGGGTGGCGACATCGTCGGCGAGCTCGGCCAGCTGCTCGGCCGGGTCCTCGCGGACGATCGCCTTGAACCCGTCCACCTTGAGCTCGCTGGCCCGGGTGTCGAGCTGGAGCACCAGCTGCCGCGCCTCGTGCAGCGCGGCCGAGCGGTGCTCGGCGTCGCGGACGGCGGCGTTGCCGAGCACCGTCGCGCCGAGCAGCCCTCCGAGCGACAGCGTGCCGACGGCGACCAGCGCGCCGAACTTGACGGACAGCGGGCGGTCGGCGAACCAGCCGGCGCGCGGGCGGGGTGCGGCGTTCACGAGAGCCTCCTGGGCTTCCTGTGCACGCTGCGACGGGTGTGACGGGCGTGCAGCAGGAATGGTGGCGGCGGCCGCTGCCCGCGCCCCGGAACGGGAAACACCCCGGGACGGATCGTTGCGGAGGAGGCGGTGACCGCCCGCCGCGCCGTCGCCGAGTCGACGGCGCCCGGCGGTGACCGGCCGCGCCCGCGGGCGTCCGCGCAGGGCGGAGCCGGGGGAGGGGCGCCGTGTCGACCCGTCGCGGGCGGTGACCGCTCGGCCGGGCGGCGGTCGTCCCCGGCCGGGGCGCGACGCGCCGCGGCGGGGGTCAGGCGAGCAGGTCGCCGAGCAGCCGGAGGACGGCGAGGGCGGCGGCCGGGTCGGCCACGCGCCGGGTCGCGGCCGTCTCACCCTTGCCGACCTTGATCCCGAGGTCGTCCGGGCCGAGGGAGCGGAAGACGTCCTCGTCGGTGCGGTCGTCCCCGAGGTAGACGACCGCGGCGGCGCCGAGCTCGGTGCGCAGCCGGCGCACGGCGCTGCCCTTGTCGGCATCCACGAGGACGAGCTCGAGCACCGCCTTGCCCGGCTTCTTCGTCAGTGACGGATCCGCGACCGCATCAGCGGACGCGAGCAGCGCGGTGGCCGCGGCCGGGTCGGTCACCTGCCGGACGTGGACGGCGACGCTGGCGGGCTTGACCTCCAGCCGCGCACCGGGGACGGCGGCCACCAGCGGCGCGAGCTGCCCGGCGAGGGCGTCCCGGCGGCCGGCCAGCTCGCCGGTGAGCGGGCCGTCGTACTCGGCGCCGTGGCTGCCCACCCAGCGGTAGGGGCCGGTGAGGCCGCTGACCGTGCGCAGGTCCTCGAGCCCGCGGCCGCTGACCAGCGCCACGGTCACGCCGTCGGCGGCGGCGATCCGGGCGAGGGCCTCGGCGGTGCCGGGGGAGGGGACCGCCGCGCTCGGGTCGCCGACCAGCGGGGCCAGCACGCCGTCGTAGTCGGAGGCGACCAGCAGGGGACGGCGGGCGGCGACCGCCGCCAGCGCGGCCGCCGTGCCGTCCGGGACGCTCACGCCTGGGCGCGCAGGGCGTCGAAGAAGGACGACGCCCAGTGGTCGAGGTCGTGCTTGGCCAGGTACCGGCGCATGGCGCGCATCCGGCGGGCGCCCTCGGCGGGCTCGATGCGCAGCGCGCGCAGCAGCTGGTTCTTCACCCCGGCGATGTCGTGCGGGTTGACCAGGAACGCCTGCTTGAGCTCGGCGGCGGCGCCGGCGAACTCGGACAGGACGAGCGTGCCGCCGAGGTCGCCGCGGGCGGCCACGTACTCCTTGGCCACCAGGTTCATGCCGTCGCGGTAGGGCGTCACGAGCATGACGTCGGCGGCGCGGTAGAGGGCGGCGAGCTCCTCGCGGGGCATCGACTGGTTGAAGTAGTGCACCGCCGGGCCGCCGATGGAGCCGAAGACGCCGTTGATGTGACCGACCTGCTGCTCGATGGTCTCCCGCATGTGCACGTAGTGCTCGACCCGCTCGCGGCTGGGCGTCGCCACCTGGACCATGACCGTCCCGGGCGCCTCGACCGCGCCGTCCTCGAGCAGCTCCTGGAAGGCGTTGAGCCGGACGCTGATGCCCTTGGTGTAGTCCAGCCGGTCGACACCCAGGATGATCTTGTCCGGCTCGCCGAGCTCCGCGCGGATCTCCGCGGCCCGCTTGACCACCTCCGGCGAGGAGGCCAGCTCGTCGAAGGCGGCGACGTCGATGGAGATCGGGAACGCCCGTGCGGTCACCGTGCGCCCGTCGTACTCGACCGTCGCGCCGCGGGTGGGCAGCTCGTGCAGCCGGCGGGCCAGCTGGACGAAGTTGACCGCGGCGCTCGGCCGCTGGAAGCCGACCAGGTCCGCGCCCAGCAGCCCCTCGACGATCGCCGACCGCCACGGCAGCTGGGTGAACAGCTCGTAGGGCGGGAACGGGATGTGCAGGAAGAAGCCGATCGTGAGGTCGGGCCGGCGCTGCCGCAGCATCGCGGGCACCAGCTGCAGCTGGTAGTCGTGCACCCAGACGATCGCGTCCTCGGCGGCCACCTCCGCGGTCCGCTCGGCGAAGCGCTTGTTGACCTGCACGTAGGTGTCCCACCAGGTGCGGTGGTACTCCGGCTTCTCGACCACGTCGTGGTACAGCGGCCACAGCGAGGCGTTGGACATGCCCTCGTAGTAGCGGTCGACCTCCTCCTCCGAGAGCTCGACGGGGATCAGCGACATCCCGCCGGACTCGAAGGGCTCGGGCGCCTCGCCGGCCGAGCCGGACCAGCCCACCCACGCGCCGCCGCGGCCGGCGACGAAGGGCTCGAGCGCGGTCACCAGGCCGCCGGGGCTGCGCTGCCAGCGCGTCGTCCCGTCGGGGTCGGTCACCTGGTCGACGGGCAGCCGGTTGGCCACCACGACGACGGGACTGTCCGCCCCCACGTCTCCCGCGCCTGTCCTGGCCATACGCCGTCGACCCTACTGAGACGCCGCGGCCGCGTCACCCGCAGGGCCGGTCAGCGCACCAGCAGGTACCCGGCGGCCGCGGCCGCGAGGCCGAGCACCAGCGTGGCCGCGAGGTACCCGGCCGCCCGGCCGACGGCGCGCTCCTCGACCAGCCGGACGACGTCGGCGCCGAAGCTGGAGAAGGTGGTCAGCGTCCCGCAGAAGCCCGTGCCGACCAACGCGACCACCGCCGCGGACGCGTCGCCGAGGCCCAGCAGCACGCCGAGCACGGCCGAGCCCGCGACGTTGACCGCCAGCGTGCCGACCGCGGGGTCCCGGCCCGCCCGCCCCGCGAGGCGCACGGCCAGCAGCCGCAGCGGCGCGCCGGCCAGCGCGCCGGCCGCGACCAGCAGTGGCGTCACGGCGTCCGCCGCCGCACCGCGACCAGGCCCGCGGCCGTGGCGAGCACCCCACCGAGGACCGAGGCGAGCACGTAGGCCGCGGCGAGCAGGACCCGGCCGGCGTCGGTCAGCAGGGCGACCTCGACGGCGAACGCGGAGTAGGTCGTGTAGCCGCCGAGCACGCCGACGGCGAGGAGGGGCCGCACCCACGGCGGCTCCGGCCCCGTGGTGAGCAGGCCGAGGAGGACGCCCATCAGCAGGCAGCCGGTGAGGTTGACCAGCAGCGTCGCCCAGGGCCACCCGGCGGCGGGGGAGGGGAGCGCCTCGGCGACGCCCCACCGCGCCAGCGCCCCCAGCGCCCCGCCGACCGCCGCCAGGGAGTACGCCGCCGGCGCTCTCACCGGCGGCGGGTCTCGGGGAACAGCAGGTCGACGAAGCGGGCCGCGGTCGGCTGCGGCTCGTGGTTGGCCAGTCCCGGGCGTTCGTTGGCCTCGACGAACACCGCGTCGGGGCCCTCGACGTCGGGCACGAGGAAGTCGACGCCGGTCACCGGGATGCCGATCGCCCGGCTGGCCCGCACCGCCGCCTGCGCGATCGCCGGGTGCAGCCGGGCGGTGACGTCCTCGATGGTGCCGCCGGTGTGCAGGTTCGCCGTCCGCCGCACGCGTAGCCGCTGCCCGTTGGCCAGGACGTCGTCCATCGCGTACCCGGCCGCCCGGACGACCTCGGTGGTGACGTCGTCGAGCGGGATCCGCGACTCCCCGCCGGTGGCCCGCTCCCGCCGCCGGCTGGTCTCGCGCACCAGCTGGGCCACGGTGCTGCGGCCGTCGCCGACGACCTCCGCGGGCTTGCGCACCGCCGCGGCGACGACCTCGTGGTCGATGACGACGACGCGCACGTCCTCGCCGTCGACCAGCTCCTCGACCAGCACGTCCGGGCAGAACAGCCGCGCGGCGTCGACGGCCCGGCCGAGCTCCTCCTCGCTCGTCACGCCCACGGTGATGCCCTTGCCCTGCTCGCCGCGGGCGGGCTTGACCACCAGCTCCCCGCGGTCGGCCAGCAGCTCGCGGGCGGGGCCGAGGTCGTCGCCGGGCACGGTCACGCCGCGGGGCACGCGCACCCCGGCGGCCTCGACGATGCGACGGGTGACCCGCTTGTCGTCGCAGCGGCTCATCGCGACGGCGGTGGTGAACTCCGACAGCGACTCGCGGGTCAGCACCCGGCGGCCGCCGAGGGACAGCTGCATCTCGCCGAACTCGGCGTCGGTCACCTGCACGCGGATCCCGCGCCGCAGCGCCTCGTCGGCGATGATCCGCGCGTAGGGGTTCAGCTCCACCAGCCCCGGTGGGCGGGCGGCGAACAGCGGCGTGTTGATCGGGTTCTTCCGCTTGACGCACACCGCGGGCGCGCGGACGAAGCCGAGCTTGCGGTAGAGCGCGATCGCGCCCTTGTTGTCGTGCATGACCGAGAGGTCGACGTAGGAGCGGCCGCGGCCGACGTACCGCTCGGCCAGCACCCGCACCAGCGCCTCGCCGGTGCCGGGCGGCGCGCTCTGCCCGTCGACGGCGAGGCACCACAGGCTGGTGCCGCCCTCCGGGTCGCCGAAGGCCAGCACGTGGTCGACGCCGGTGACCGTGCCGACGACCCGGTGGGTCCGGGTGTCCTCGGCGACGAGGTAGGTGAAGGCGCGGGTCCGGTGGTTGGCCCACATGGTCTCCGGGTCGCCGGTGACCATGCCGTTGCGGGCGTAGATCTCGTTGATCGCCACCATGTCCTCCAGCGAGGTCACGGTGCGGACGAAGACGCCGCGGATGAGCTCGGGCCGGGGCCGGTAGCGGTAGAGGTCCAGCCGGTAGGTGTAGCTGGGGTCGATGAACAGCTCGTCGGGCGCGAGGCCGACGAGGACGTGCGGGTCGCGCGCGTAGATGCAGATGTCACGCTGCCCGCTCTCCTCGGCGCGCAGCGCGGCGAGGATGTCGCGCATCTCGGTGAAGGTCTGACCGAAGACCAGGCGCCCCCACGCCAGGTCCAGCACGACGTCGGTGGCCATGCCCTCGAGCTGGTGCTCGGAGGGCCTCGTCCAGTTGCGTCCGGTGAGGTCGGGGGGGCCGGCCACCGCGGAGCGGCGGCGGTGCCCGGCGAGCCGGGGTGCCACGGTGCGCCTCCTCAGACCCCGTGGTTCTGCAGCCACAGCTCCAGCAGCCCCAGCTGCCAGAGCTTGTTGCCGCGCAGCGGCGTGAGCTCCCCGTTGGGGTCCTGGAGCAGCCGGGACACGTACTCCGGGCGGAACAGCGCCCGCTCCCGCGCCGCCTCACTGGACAGCGCGTCCTTCACCAGGCCGAGCACCTTGCCCTCGAGGTGGGTGATCGCCGGCACCGGGAAGTAGCCCTTGGGCCGGTCGATGACCTCCGGCGGGATGATCCGGCGGCCGATCGCCTTGAGCACGCCCTTGCCGCCGTCGGCGAGCTTGAGCTCGGGCGGGCACTGGGCCGCGAGCTCCACCAGGTCGTGGTCGAGGAAGGGCACCCGGGCCTCCAGGCCCCACGCCATGGACATGTTGTCCACCCGCTTGACCGGGTCGTCGACGAGCATGACCTCGCTGTCCAGCCGCAGGGCGGCGTCGACGGCGGTCTGCGCGCCGGCGCGGGACATGTGGTCGCGGACGAACTCCAGGCTGGGGTCGCCGTCGAGGGCGTACCGCTCGCCGACCAGCGCGCGCACGTCCTCCGCGCCGCGGTCGAAGAACGCCTTCGCGTAGCGCTCGACGGCCTCCTCGCGGCCGACGTCGGCCAGCGGCGGGTACCAGTGGTAGCCGGCGAAGACCTCGTCGGCGCCCTGCCCGGACTGCACCACCCGGATCGACTGGCTGACCCGCTCGGACAGCAGGTCGAAGGCGACGACGTCGTGGCTGACCATCGGCTCGGCCATCGCGCCGATGGCGTGGCCGAGCGCGGCGGCGAGCTCGTCGGAGGACACCCGGATGCGGTGGTGGTTGGTCCCGAACCGCTCGGCGATGACGTCGGAGTAGCGGAACTCGTCGCCCGCGTGCCCGCCGACGGTCTCGAAGCCGATCGAGTAGGTGGCCAGGCCGCTCTGCCCCTCCTGCGCGAGCAGGCCGACGATCAGGCTGGAGTCCAGCCCGCCGGACAGCAGCACGCCGACCGGGATGTCGGAGACCAGGCGGCGGCGGACGGCGACCCGCAGCGCCTCCTCGATCGCGTCCTCCCAGTCGCGGTTCGACCAGCCGGAGTGCTCGGGGCGCCGCTCGTAGGTGGGCTCCCAGTAGCGGTGCTCGCGGCTGGTGCCGTCGGCCTCGACGACGCGGACGGTGGCCGGCGGCAGCTTGCGCACCCCGTTGAGCAGGGTGCGCGGCGCCGGGACGACGGCGTGCCAGGTCAGGTAGTGGTGCAGCGCGACCGGGTCGATGGAGGTGTCGACGTCGCCGGCGCGCAGCAGGGCCGGCAGGGAGGAGGCGAACCGCAGCCGGCCCGGCGTCTCGGCGAGGTACAGCGGCTTGATGCCCAGCCGGTCGCGGGCCATGACGACGCGGCCGGTGTCCCGCTCGTGGATGACCACGACGAACATGCCGTGCAGGTGGTCGACGAAGTCCAGGCCCCAGTGGTGGTAGCCCTTGAGCAGGACCTCGGTGTCGCTGGTGGAGAAGAAGCGGTAGCCGTGGCCCTCGAGCTCGGCGCGCAGCTCCTTGTAGTCGTAGATGCAGCCGTTGAAGACCGCCTCGAGGCCCAGCTCGCTGTCCACCATCGGCTGGGAGCCGCTGGGGGAGAGGTCGATGACCGACAGCCGGCGGTGGCCGAACGCCACCCGGCCGGCGCTCCACTGACCCTGGCCGTCCGGCCCGCGGGGGACCAGCGCCTCGACCATCCGCGCCACCGCGGTGGTGTCGGCCAGGGAGCCGTCGAACCTGATCTCGCCGGAGAGGCCGCACATGGGTTCGATCCAACCCCAGCCCGTCGATCACCGCGACGTGGTCGGCGGAGTTCACAGACACGTCACACGGCCCGGTTCCACGTGGAACCGGGCCGTGTGCCGGTGGCCCCCTCGCGGGGGCCCGCCCCGGGCGTGCGAGGGGTGGGGGGCGAGGGGGTCCTTCCTCAGGCGAGCAGGGCGGCCACCGCGGCGGGGACGTCGACCAGGCCGGTGCCCTTGTCGAACGACGTCGTCCGGCCGCCGACGGGGGTGTAGGCGGCGCCGTCGGCGTAGCGGTACGCCGTCGCGGTGATCGCCTCCTCGACCTCGGCCGGGGTCGCCGTCGGGTCGGCCTCGAACAGCTGGGCGACGATGCCCGCGACGTGCGGTGCGGCCATCGAGGTCCCGCTGATCGTGTTGAAGGTGCCGAGGTCGAGCAGGCCGGGGCCGTTGCGCGGGTCGAGGCCGGTGGCGCAGATCGGCAGGTACAGCCGGCACGACGACGTGATGGCCTCGCCCGGCGCGGAGACGTCCGGCCAGGTGGAGGGGTCGGCCGCGGCGCCGCGCGAGGAGAACTCGCTGACCGTGCCGTCGCGGGTGCCGGTGTCCTGGTCGGAGTAGGACGCGACGCTGATGATCCCGCCGGTCGGGTCCTGGCCGGGCGGGTTGGTGAGCGACGTCGAGCCGTCGCCGCCGTCGTTGCCGGCCGCCCACACGGTGACCACCCCCTCCTCCGCCAGGGCGCGCTGCAGCTTCACGGTGGCGCTCTCCGGGTCGAACTCGCCGCCGCCGGAGGGGCCGTAGGAGTTGTTGGTGACCTTGATCGGCGGGCAGACGTCGGCGGGGACGCCGGCCCCGCACGGCTGCTCGTGGTTCTCCAGGACCCAGTTCAGCGCCGCGTCGGCGCCGACGATCAGCAGCACCGCGCCGGTGGAGACGGAGACCAGGCTCGCGCCGGGGGCCGCGCCCTGCAGCCGGCCGCCGTCGGAGAGCGTCGTCGGCCGGCCGGCCACGATCCCGCTGACGTGCGTGCCGTGGCCGCCGACCGCCAGCGTGTCGGTGTCGACCACGGTCGGCACCCGGACGACGCAGTCCGGCGTCGTCGTGGTCTCCAGCAGGCACAGGCTCTTGAGGTTGGCCACCACGGCGCTGCCGCCGTCGGGGTCGCGCAGGTAGGGGTGGGTCGGGTCGACGCCGGAGTCGATGACGGCGACCGAGACGCTGCTGCCGTCGAGCGGGGAGCCGTCGGGTCCGGTGAGCGTCTGCACGGCCCGCGCGCCGCCGGTCGCGGTGTTGGAGGTCTCCTGCGCGAACTCGATCGGGGTGTTGCCCTCGAGGTAGGTGACGCCGGGCTCGCCGCGCGCGGCCTGCACCTGGGCGGCGGTGCCGCGGGCGACGACGACGCCGATCCGCTCGAACTCGGTGACGGTCCGCATCCCGGTGGCGGCGACGGCGTCCCGGGCGGCCTGCGCGTCCTCCCCGTGCACCAGGACGGTGGTCGGGACGGCGGCGGCCAGGCCGGCCAGCTGGTCGGCCAGCTGGTCGGCCAGGAAGTCCTGGACGGGCGCGAGCGGCTCGGGAGCCGCCTGGGCGGGGGAGGCCAGCAGGGCGCCCGCGAGCAGCGCGGCCAGGCTCCCTCCTCCGAGCACGCGACGGGTGGACCGGGTCATGGGCTCTCCTCGTTGAGGGCTGACGTGTGCCCTGCCCGAACGAGCCGCTGCGACGCCGGTCACGCCGCGGCGGCGGCCGGGCGTGTCGCCGGGTTCCGGGTACCGGGGGAGCCGCGCCCGTCCGTCAGGGTGGGGGCGTGTACGACGACCCGCCGGGCGAGGCCCCCTGGGCGATGCAGCTGGTGGCGCGCGTGGAGCGGGTCGGGCCGCCGGGCCGGACGGCGGTCTGCGAGGCCGCGGCGGTGGCGGTCGTGCGGCTGCTCGCCGACGACCGGGCGCTGCCCGGTGGGGAGTGGGAGCCGCTGGTCCGCCGGTGGACCGACGGGGCGATCCGCAAGCACTGCCGGCGGGCGCGGGGGGTCGCGTGGGAGCGGGTCGCGGGGCTCCCGGGGGTGACCGCCGCGGTGGCCGGGGCCGAGGTCCGCGCGCTGGTGCCGGGTCCGACCGACGCCATCCCCCCGGAGGTCGCGAAGCTGCAGCTGACCGGCAGCGAGCTCGACGACCCCGGCGCCCGGCCGGTGGTCGACCCGGTGCCGGGCGGCCCGCTCGTCGTCTCGGTCTGCCCGGAGCCGTTCCTGCCGCTGGGCAAGGCGGCGGCGGCCTGCGGTCACGCGGCGCAGTTGTCGGCGGTGCGCATGCCCGACGGGCGGTTCGCCGCCTGGGCGGCCGCCGGCTTCGCCGTGGTGGTCGAGCACCCCGGCGTCGCGCGGTGGCGGGCGCTGCGCCCGCACGCCGACGTCGAGGTGGTCGACGCGGGGTTCACCGTGGTCGACCCGGGGACCAGCACCGCCCTCGCCCGCTGGGCGTAGCCGGGGGGGGGGGGGGGGGGGGGGGGGGGGGGGGGGGGGGGGGGGGGGGGGGGGGGGGGGGGGGGGGGGGGGGGGGGGGGGTGGGGTGGGGGGGGGGGGGGGGGGGGGGGGGGGGGGGGGGGGGGGGGGGGGGGGGGGGGGGGGGGGGGGGGGGGGG
>NZ_JBJGZK010000016.1:0-86004 GCF_054050475.1 Geodermatophilus sp. SYSU D00525 | reverse complement strand
GCAGGTGGGCGGCGGTGATCGGCAACCCGTTGACCTGGCCGGCCTCGGTGCTGCGGCCGGCCAGCGCGCTGAGGGTGGCGATGACCTGCAGGTGCGCGGTCACCGCCGGCCGGCCGCTCTCCCACGGCCGCTGCAGCAGGTCGGCGAGGACCACCGTGCGCAGCTGCCCGATCGGGCGGGGATCGCCGTCGGCCTTGCGCATCCGGGCCAGGGCGTCGACGACGGCGTGGCAGGCGGCGGCGACGTCGGCGGGCAGATCGGCGGCGAGGGTGGCCGTGCCGTCGAACGGGCAGTCGTACAGCCGCACGTCGGCGTGCCGCTGCGCGGTCTCCCGCCGCTGGTCGATCGCGTCGGCGTCGGCGTCGAGCAGCAGCGCCAGGGCGCGGTCCTTGAGCTTGCGCACCGTCAGCGACGTGGCCTCCGGCAGCAACCGGGCCTCGATCGCGCGGGCGGTGACTGCGCTCGTGTGTTCGAGGACGTCGACCAGGGCCTTGGCGCGGGCCTCGTCCAGGGTGCCGGTGGCCAGTGCGGCCCAGGTGGCGGGCAGCTTCTCCCGGTAGGTCCACGCCCGGTGCGCCAGGTGGGCGGCGGTACCGCGGCCGACGTTGAGCACCACCGCGAGTTCGGCGGTGAAGAACTCCGACACCCCGGGCAGCTCGGTGTCCGGCGCCCACGACCCCCGCCTCGCCCCGGGGGTGCCGGGGGCGGGATCGATGTCGGACGGGCGGGCCTCGGCCAGGCGGAGCACCAGTTCGGCCTCGTAGGCGGCCTCCATCGCCTTGCGCGCCTGCACCCGCTGCAACTCCGCGGCGGCCTGTTCGTCCGACAGCAGGTCCACCGGAAGCCGCCGGAACGGCGCGGGCAGCTCGATCACCGCGTCGAGCAACGCCTGCTCGACCGGCGACCGGTACTCCGCGACCTCCTGCACACCCCGCACGCTACGGCCGGGGTACGACAGTTCCCGCAGGTCAGAGGCGGTTTCTCACAGCCGGACGGGGTCCACCTCGACGTCGACCGTGACGACGTCGCCGTCGTCCTTGCCGCGCCGGATCCGCGCGGGCACGGGGAGCAGCCACCCCGCCGCGCGGTCACGCCACACGCTGGTCGACCACGTGCGCCCGTCGACGGTCGCGGTCACGGGCACCCGGCCGAACGGACCGGCGGTCTCCGGCGCGTGCTCCGCGGGGACGGGCGCGAAGACCCAGCTGCCGGCACCGGGCCACCGCACCAGCGTCGCGTCGAAGGGCACGCGCGCAGCCTGCCCGACGGGGACGACGATCCGGGCGCCTCAGCCCGCGAGGAAGAGCCCGGCGACGGCGAGCGGCACGCAGACGAACAGGAAGACGCCGACCGGCCCCAGCGAACCCCCGGGCTCGGCCTGACCGGTCTCCGGGGCCAGGCCCAGGAACGCCCGCACGTCCGACGTCCCGGCGCGGGCGAGCAGCGATCCACCGACGAGGGCGACGAGCCCGGCGACGACGAGCAGCGCGACGCCGAGCCTCGACCGGAGGTCACCGTCCGCGACCGCCGCCCAGACGCCGGCGACGGTGCAGGCGACAGCCGTCCCCGCGACGAGCAGGACAAGCGCCTGGACCAACCCCCGGACGACGTGCACGGACGGGGAAGGTACCGGTGAGGCCCGGGCAGCCACGGAGCACCGATCGCGTCCCGGGATCTCACCCGAAAGGGGCGCCTTTCGCTCACCGGCCCGCACGTTCCGCCGTGTCATCGTGACCGCCGTGTCCGCCACCGCCGTCGCCACCGGGGTCGCCGCGCTCCTCGGCCTGGTCGCGGGGGTGGCCGTCGACCGCGCCGCCGCGACCTTCCCCTGGCCGGCGGCCCGGCGATGGGGGACCTGGCGTCGGGACGCCCGGGTGCCGGCGGGCGCACCGGCCCTCCCGTCGCAGGACCAGCGGGCGGCGGAACGCCCCGCGGTGCGGCCGGTCCTCGTCCTCCTGACCGGTGCCCTGTGCGCACTGACCGCGTGGCGGTTCGGGCCGGCCGCCGAGCTGCCCGCCTACCTCCTGCTCGCCGTCAGCGGGGTGCTGCTGGCCGCGATCGACCAGCGGCACTCCCTGCTGCCCGATCGGGTCGTGCGGCCCACGCTGGCCGCGGGCACCGTCCTGCTCGCCGGCGCCGCGGCGGTCACGGGGGAGTGGCCGGCGCTGCTGCGCGCGGTGCCGGCGGCCGCGGCCGTCTTCGGCGTCCTGCTCGTCATGGCGCTGGTCTCACCGCGCGGCATGGGGATGGGGGACGTGAAGCTGGGCGCCGTCCTCGGGCTGTACCTGGGGTGGCTCGGCTGGCCGCACGTCGTGCTCGGCCTGTTCGCGGGCTTCGCCCTCCAGGCGGTGCTGGCGCTGGCCCTCGTGACGGTCCGCCGCGTGGGGCTCCGCACGGAACTGCCCTTCGGCCCGGCGCTGCTGCTGGGCACCGGCCTGGTGGTCCTGGCCCCGCTCCTCACCTGACGGAATCCAGACACTCGGAGTCACCGCCCAGGTGCTGAACGCACCGGGGAGGGTGAACCGTGTCCGTGGACGGGGTGAAGGACCCTCAAGTCCGCGCATCTCTCGCCCGACGGGGTCTGCAGCGCCGTGACTGGCCGGATCGACCGATCTGGACCGGCGGCCCACCCCCACAGGAGAGAACCGTGCTGAACCCGCTCGCCGCCCTCGTCACCCTCGTCGCCTTCGCCAAGGACCGCGTCGAGCGGGAGGAGAAGGGCGCCACCGCCGTCGAGTACGGCCTGCTCGTCGGCCTGATCGCCGTCGCGATCATCGCCACCCTGCTCCTGCTCGGCCCGCAGCTCAAGGAGCTCTTCGAGTCGGTGGTGAGCGGTCTCACGAAGGCCAACGAGGCGAGCTGACCCACACACACCGGGCACCGGGCGTCGTGGCGACGACGAGTCGCCACGACGCCCGGCCGCATCGTCGAGGGAGGAGGCTGACATGAGGGAACGGTCGAACCGCGAGCGCGGCGCCAGCGTCGTCGAGTTCGCGCTGATCGTGCCCCTGCTGATGGTCCTGGTCCTCGGGATCATCGAGTTCGGTCACGCCTTCCAGGTGCAGGGGACGCTGTCCGCGGCGGCCCGCGAGGGCGCCCGGGTCATGGCGCTGCAGAGCAACCCGGCCGCCGCCCGCGCCGCCGTCCGCGACGCCGCCCCCACCCTCGACCCGGCGATCACCGACGCCCAGATCGCCATCTCACCCGCCGCGTGCCCGCTCACCGCGACGACCACGACCAACGTGCGGGTGACCATCAGCTACCCGATGCCCTTCCTGACCGGCTTCTTCGGGGCCGACGTCGACCTGACCGGGACGGGGGTCATGCGGTGCAACGGCTGATCCGCCCGCTGCGGGCGCGCTTCCGGCGCCGGCTCGCCGGCGAGCGCGGCGCCGTGGCCGTGCTCCTGTCGGTCCTGCTCGTCCCCTTGCTCGGCTTCACCGCGATCGCGGTCGACGTCGGCGCCCTCTACGCCGACAAGGCGCGGCTGCAGGTCGCCGCCGACGCCGCCGCCCTCGCCGTGGCCCGCGACTGCGCCCGTGGCGCCTGCGGCGACGTGCAGGCCACCGCCCAGGAGCTGGTCGCCGCCAACGACGAGGCCGCGGCCGGCGCCGGCGCGGCCACCGCGGCACCGCCGGTGCTGCAGAGCGGGCCCACCCGCGTGACGGTCACCGGCAGCGCCCCGCGCGAGCACTGGTTCGCCCCGGTCATCGGCCACGACGCGAGCCAGGTCTCGGCGACGGCGACCGTCACCTGGGGCGCACCCAGCGGCGGGACGGCGATGCTGCCGCTGATCTTCTCCTGGTGCGAGTGGCAGGCGCAGACCGGCGGCGGCATGCCCTCGGGCACGACCGAACGCACCATCGTGCTGCCCAAGAAGTCCGACACCGGCTGCACCGGTCCCTCGCGCATGTTCGTGCCCGGCGGCTTCGGCTGGCTGGAGTCCGACGGCGGCAACACCTGCAGGGCGACCACGCGGGTGGGCAACCGGTTCGACTCCGAGCCGGGCAACAACCCCTCGCAGGGCTGCTCCGTCGGCGACGTCGCGGCCCTGGTCGGCCGGACCGTGCTGCTGCCGATCTTCGACGAGTACGGCGGCACCGGCAGCGGCGCCTGGTACGAGGTCTACGGCTACGCCGCCTTCACCGTCACCGGCTACCACTTCGGCGGGCTCTTCGACTCCGGTGCGCCCTGCAAGGGCGAGGAGCGCTGCATCCGCGGCTACTTCACCCGCTTCGTCGACGCCTCCGGCGCCTTCGACACCAGCACCGACGCCCCGGACCTGGGCGCGTCGATCCTCCGACTGATCCGATAGGGGCCCTTCCGTGAGACGCCGACTGCTCGCCGCCGTCGCGGCGCTGGTCCTCGTGGCCGCCGGCACCGTGGTGCTGCTGGCCTACGTGCGCGGCGCCGACGCCCGCGCCCTCGCCGGGGTGCGCACGGTCGAGGTGCTCGTGGTGGACCAGCCGATCCCCGAGGGCACCCCCGCCGACGAGGTCGCCGGCCTGGTCCGCACCGAGGTGCTGCCCGCCAAGGCGGCGGTCGAGGGGCGGGTGACCGACCTCGAGCAGCTCGCCGGCCAGGTCGCCACCGCGGACCTCGAGCCCGGCGAGCAGCTGCTGGCCCGCCGGTTCGCCGCGCCCACCGACCTGCAGGCGCCCGGCACCGTGCCGGTGCCCGAGGGGCTGTCGGAGGTGAGCGTGGTCCTCGAGCCGCAGCGCGCGGTCGGGGGCCGGCTGGCCGCCGGCGACGAGATCGGCGTCTACATCTCCATGGAGCTGCAGGGCAACATCGACGCCGACCCCGACGACGAGCAGATCGGCACCACCCACGCCACCCTGCACGGCGTCCTGGTCACCCAGGTCCAGGGCGCCCCGGCACCGGCCGGCGCCGAGGGCGGGGACGTGGAGACCGCCTCGGCCACCGGCGCCGCCCCGACGGGCAACGTGATGGTCACGATGGCCCTGCCGGCCCGCGACGCCGAGCGGGTGGTCTTCGGCATGGAGCACGCGACCGTCTGGCTGGCGCTCGAGCGCGAGGGCACCGACACCTCCGGCACCCGCGTGGTCACCCAGGGCAACGTCTACGGCGACCTGCTCGCCGCCCTCGGTGCCGTGGCCGCGGAGGCGACGGAGTGAGCCGCGTCGTCCTCGCCGGGGCCGGTGACGACCTGCGGGCGGCGGTCGTGGCCGCCGTGGACGGCGACGTCCAGGTGCTGCCCCCCGGCCGGCTGCCCGGCGACCCGGCCCGGCTGTTCGAGCTGCTGACCGACGGCGAGCTGCCCGACGTCCTGCTCGTCGGCCCGTTGGCCCCCCTGCACGAGGTGCTCACCCTGGCCGGGCGGCTGGACGTGCAGTGCCCCGGCACCAGCGTCGTCCTGGTCGCCGAGCCGACGCCGGAGCTGTGGCAGGCGGCGATGCGGGCCGGCATCCGCGACCTGCTGCCCCCGCGTGCCGAGGCGGCCGAGATCACCGCGGCCGTCGAGCGCGCCGGCGCGGCCGCCGCCGACCGGCGCCGGGTGCTGCGCCCGCTGGAGGAGACCGCCCGCTTCACCGGCCGGGTGGTCACCGTCGCCTCGCCCAAGGGCGGCGTCGGCAAGACCACGGTGGCGACCAACCTCGCCGTCGGCCTGGCCGCCACGGCCCCGCAGGGGACCGTGCTGGTCGACCTCGACGTGCAGTTCGGCGACGTGGCCTCCGCGCTCGGCCTGGTGCCCGAGTACACGCTGCCCGACGCCGTCCACGGCCCGGCCAGCCAGGACACGATGGTCCTCAAGACCTTCCTCACCCAGCATCCCAGCGGGCTGTTCGCCGTCTGCGGGTCGGAGTCGCCGGCCGCCGGGGACACGGTCACCGCCGAGGACGTCACCCGGCTGCTGTCCGCGCTGGCCCGGGAGTTCCGCTACGTCGTCGTCGACACCGCGCCGGGGCTCTCGGAGCACACGCTGGCCGCCATCGACGGCGCCACCGACGTGGTCCTGCTCAGCAGCATGGACGTCCCCGGCGTCCGCGGCCTGCGCAAGGAGGTGCAGGTGCTCGGCGAGCTCGGCATGATCCCGGCCGGCCGGCACGTGGTCATGAACATGGCCGACCCCAAGAGCGGGCTGTCGCAGCGCGACGTCGAGTCCGCGATCGGCACGGGGGTCGACGTCGTCGTCCCGCGGTCGCCCGCGGTCCCGGCCTCGACCAACCAGGGGGTGCCGATCCTCGCCGGCAACGGCAAGGACCCGGCGGCGAAGGAGCTGCGCCGGCTGGTCTCCCGGTTCGCCGCCACCCCGCTGGTCAAGCCGGGCCGCTACCGCGCCAAGCACCGGGCGGCGTCGTGACCTCCGCCTCGATGCACCGGGCGGCGTCGTGACCTCCGCCTCGATGCACCGGGCGGCGTCGTGAACCTCGCCTCCCGCCTCGCTGCCGCCCAGGGCCGGCCGGCCGAGCCGGTGCCCCCGCCCGTCCCGGCGCAGACGCCGGCGCCGGCGGTCGTCCCCGCGCCCCGGCCCGTGACCCCGGTCGCCCCGGCGCCCCCGACCGACGCCCTCACCCGGCTCAAGGACCGCGTCGCCAAGGCGCTGTTCGAGCGCATGGGGTCGCGGATGAACGACCCGTCGCTGTCGGAGGAGCAGCTGCGCGGCATCGTCCTCGGCGAGCTCGACGTCGTCGTCGACGAGGAGAAGGTGCCGCTCTCGCCCGACGAGCGGGCCCGGCTGACCGCGGAGCTCGCCGACGACGTGCTGGGCTTCGGCCCGCTGCAGAGGCTGCTCGACGACCCGACGGTCACCGAGATCATGTGCAACGGCCCGGAGATGGTCTACGTCGAGCAGGGCGGCAAGCTGGTGCGCAGCGCCGCCCGGTTCACCTCCGAGGAGCACCTGCGCCGGGTGATCGACCGGATCGTCTCCCGGGTGGGACGCCGGATCGACGAGTCCTCGCCCATGGTCGACGCGCGGCTGGCCGACGGCTCCCGCGTCAACGCGATCATCCCGCCGCTGGCCTTCTCCGGATCGACGCTGACCATCCGCAAGTTCTCGAAGGACCCGTTCGGCGTCGAGGACCTCATCGGGTTCGGCACGCTCAGCCCGGAGATGGCCGAGCTGCTGCACGCCTGCGTCGAGGCCCGGCTCAACATCATCGTCTCCGGCGGCACCGGCACCGGGAAGACGACGCTGCTCAACGTGCTGTCGTCCTTCATCCCGGAGGGCGAGCGGATCGTCACCATCGAGGACGCCGTCGAGCTCCAGCTGCAGCAGGAGCACGTCGTCCGGCTCGAGTCGCGGCCGCCGAACATCGAGGGCCGCGGCGCGATCACCATCCGCGACCTGGTCCGCAACAGCCTGCGGATGCGCCCCGACCGGATCGTGGTCGGGGAGTGCCGCGGCGGGGAGTCGCTGGACATGCTGCAGGCGATGAACACCGGCCACGACGGCTCGCTGTCGACGGTGCACGCCAACTCCCCGCGCGACGCCATCGCGCGGCTGGAGACCCTCGTGCTCATGGCCGGCATGGACCTGCCGCTGCGCGCCATCCGCGAGCAGATCGCCTCCGCGGTCGACGTCGTCGTCCAGCTCACCCGCCTGCGCGACGGCACCCGCCGGGTCACCCACGTGACCGAGGTGCAGGGCATGGAGGGGGAGACGGTGACCCTGCAGGACGCCTTCCTGTTCGACTACTCCGCCGGCGTCGACCCTTCCGGCCGATTCCTCGGCAAGCCGGTCCCGACCGGCGTGCGGCCGCGGTTCACCGACCGCTTCGAGGAGCTCGGCATCCGGGTCTCCCCGTCGGTGTTCGGGACGCCCGAGCCGCTGCCCGCGCGGAGGTGGGCCTGATGTCGCCGGCGCTGCTGCTCCTCGGGCTGGCGCTGGTGGCCGGCGGGCTGGCCGTCCTGGCCCTCGGCGTGGTGCCGGCCGGGCCGCGGCGGGTGCCGCTGGCCCGCCTCGACCCCACGATCGCGCCGCCGCCGACGCTGCTGACCAAGGTGGCCGCGCAGGCGCAGGACGGCGTCGAGCAGGTGCTGGCGCGGCGGGGTGGCGCCGGGGGAGTCGCGGCCGCCCTCGAGCGGGCCGGCATCGCCACGGGGCCGGCGGAGTTCGTCCTGCTCACCGGCCTGGGGACGCTGGTGCTCGGTGCGCTCGGCTGGCTGCTCGGGGGTGTCCTCGCCGGGCTGCTGCTCGCGGCCCTGGTACCGCTGGGCGCGCGGGTGCTCGTCCGGCTGCGGACCGGCCGGCGCCGGGCCCGGTTCGCCGACCAGCTCGACGACGCGCTGCAGCTGATGGCCAGCAGCCTGCGCGCCGGGCACAGCCTGCTGCGCGCGGTGGACGCGGTGGCCGACCAGGCGCCGGCCCCCATCGCGGAGGAGTTCGCCCGGATCGTCAACGAGACCCGGGTGGGCCGGGACCTCGGCGCCGCGCTGGACGAGGTGGCCGTGCGGGTGGACAGCGACGACTTCCGCTGGACCGCCCAGGCCATCGCCATCCACCGCGAGGTCGGCGGCAACCTGGCCGAGGTGCTCGACACCGTCGGGCACACGATCCGGGAGCGCAACGCCATCCGCCGTCAGGTGCAGGCCCTGTCGGCCGAGGGCCGGCTGTCGGCCTGGGTGCTCATGGCCCTGCCGGTCGGCATCGTCGCCTTCCTGACGGTCACCAACCCGGCCTACCTCTCCGCGTTCACCGGGTCCCTCGCCGGCTGGGTCATGATCGCCGTGTCGGCGGTCCTGCTGCTCGTCGGCGGGCTGTGGCTCAAGAAGACCGTGGCGATCCGGTTCTGATGGGCACCGTTCCTCCCCTCGTCCTCGCCGCGGCACTGGCCGTGGCCGCCGGCGTCCCCCTGATCGGCTGGGCGCTGGTCGCGCGTCCGCAGGACGCGGCCGCCCGGTCCCGGGCCAACCTCACCCGTGGGCTCGACGTGACCGGTGCCGGGCCGCGGTCCGCGCGGACCCGCCCGGGCCTGCTCGGGCGCCTCGTCTCGGTGCTGACGCCGGCGGGCACGGTGGCCCGGCTGGACCGGATGGCCGGCGCGGCCGGGCGCCCGGCGGCCTGGCCCGTCCCGCGGCTGGTCGCCGCCAAGCTGGTGCTGGCCGCGATCGCCGCGGCTCTCGGGCTGCTGGTCGTGAGCAGCCGTCCGGGGGCGCTCACCGTGCTCATGGCCGTCGCCACGACGGCCGTCGCGTACGTCGTCCCCGAGCTGCTGCTCCACAGCCGGGGCCAGGAGCGCCAGCAGGCGATCGGGCTGGAGCTGGCCGACACCCTCGACCAGATGACCATCGCCGTGGAGGCCGGCCTCGGGTTCGAGGCGGCCATGGCCCGGGCCGGGCGGAACGGCCGCGGTCCGCTGGCCGAGGAGCTGGTGCGCACCCTGCAGGACATCGGGGTGGGCCAGCCCCGCCGCGAGGCCTACCTCGCGCTGGCCGAGCGGACCGGGGTGGAGGACCTGCGGCGGTTCATCCGGGCCGTGGTGCAGGCCGACGTCTACGGCGTCTCGATCGCCGACGTGCTGCGCACCCAGGCGCAGGAGATGCGGCTCAAGCGCCGGCAGCGGGCCGAGGAGAAGGCCATGCAGATCCCGGTCAAGGTCATCTTCCCGCTGATGGTGTGCATCCTGCCGGTCCTGTTCGTCGTGCTGCTCGGCCCGGCCGCCATGGACATGGTCGACGCCTTCGGCTGAGCGGCACGGCGGCCGCGCACCCGGTGGGGTGCGCGGCCGCCGTCGTCGGTGGGGAGGTCAGCCGGTCGAGCGCGGCTGGGCGGGGTTGGTCGGGTCGCCCTGCGACGGCGGGTTCATCGCCGGGCCGGTCGTGGCCTCGGACACCTTCGAGCCGGCGGAGGCGTGCACCGGGTCGTCGGCCGCCGCGGCCGCCGGGTCGCCGCCGGAGGGCTGGGCGCCCTCGTGCAGCGACCGCAGCCGGTTCTCCATGGCCGTGACCACCTGCAGCCGGTTCGCGTGGGCCCGTTCGTACTCGAGCACCGTCTGCAGGCCGGTGGCGTCCAGCGTGCGGATGCGCGAGATCAGTCCCTGCACCGGCAGGTGGTCGTAGTCGGGCAGCGGCAGCTGGTCGTGCTCGGTCATGCCGGACCGCCTACCCGCCCCTCCCGGATCCGACACGGTGTGTGGCACTCGGACCGGTGGGTAGGCGGCGGAGCAGTGCGCGGTCCACCGAGGACGCCGTCCCGCACTCCGATCAGCACAGAGGAAGTGGTCCCCACCCCATGGACGTGTCCTTCCTGGCACCGGTCTTCCAGGCCGCAGGTCCCTTCGCCACCGTGACCGCCGACGTCACGCACACCACCGAGAGCGCCGACACCGAGCTCGACCTCCGCGTCCGCGCGGTCGCCGAGAAGCTCGGCGAGCAGGGCGCGCCGGAGGCGGTCGTCGAGGCGGTCCGCGGCCGGCTGCTGGAGGGCAACGACGGCGGTGAGGCGGGCACGATCCGCGGCCGCGCGGTCGTCGTCGCCGCCGACGGCACCGTCGTGTTCGACTCTCAGCTCGCCGACGTGCCGCGCCAGGAGCTCGCCGAGTGGTCGCCGCAGCCGGACCTGCTGCCGGTGCTGCGCGCGCTGCCCGGGCGCGTCCCGCACGTCGTCGTCCTCACCGACCGCACCGGCGCCGACCTCACCGTCGCGAGCCTCCCCGGCGAGGCCGAGGAGGAGGAGACGGTGAAGGGCGACACCTTCCAGATCCGCAAGTTCCAGGGCGGCGGCTGGGCCCACCACCGGTACCAGCACAACGCCGAGAACAAGTGGATCCACAACGCCGAGGACGTCGCCCAGCACGTCTCCTCGGTCGTCCGGCGCCACCAGCCGCGGTTCGTGCTGCTCGCCGGTGACATGCGCGCCCGCCAGATCCTCTCCGACCGGGCCAGCGGGCTGTGGTCGGACCTGATCGTGTCCATCGACGAGGGCGGCCGGGCCGCCGGCGCCGACCGCGAGCCGGTCGAGCGGAAGGCCGCCGAGCTCGTCGCCGAGCACGAGGCGCGGGACGAGGCCGACGCCGTCGAGAAGATCAGCTCCGCCGGCGCCCACGGCCTGGCCGTCACCGGGACGGCGAACGTCGTCGAGGCGCTGCGGAAGGCGCAGGTGGAGACGCTCGTCCTCGCCGACCCCGCCGACGACGAGAAGCTGCTCGTGGGCGCCTCGCCGCTGGAGCTCGGCGTCGACCCGGCCGACATGGACGCCCTCGGCGTGCAGGAGGCGCAGTCGGTCCCCGCCGAGCGCGCGCTGCTGGCCGCCGCCGTGGCGAGCACCGCCGGCGTCGTCGTCGTGCCGCGGGCGGCCATGCCCGGCGACATCCCGGTGGCGGCGATCCTCCGCTACACCGACGACTCGACCCCGACCCCGCAGTGACGGAGGCGAACCCCATGAGCGACCCGCACCAGGAGGGCACCCCGGCCGGCACCAGCCCGGCCGACGTCGACCGCCGCGCCGCGATCGCCGAGACGCTCGGCAAGGAGGTGTGGCCGGCCGACCGCGACGCGCTCGTGGCCCGCGCGGAGGAGTCGAACGCGGAGGACCGCGTGCTCGCCGACCTGCGCCGGCTCCCGGCCGGGCAGACGTTCGAGAACGTCCAGGACGTCGCCCGGGCGCTGGGCATCGGCACCGAGCAGCAGCGGTTCTGAGGAGGTCCGCGTGGTCACGCAGAAGGAGCCGAGCCCCGAGGCCCTGGCCAACGTCACCGAGCACAACGTCGAGACCCGCGCCGACCTGCTCCCCGAGGAGGCCGGCATGAAGGGCAGCGGCATGGAGGAGGTGGCCGCCGAGGTGATCCTCGCCGAGTCCGAGGAGCGCACCGTGCACCCCGACCCGGACGACGCCCAGGGCGCCCACCGCCAGTCGGCGGAGACGGCGGACCTGCCCTGAGCCAGCGGCACGAGCACCCCGTCCAGCTGCGCTGGTCGGACACCGACGTCTTCGGGCACGTCAACCACGCCCGCGTCCTCGGCCTGCTCGAGGACGCCCGGCTGGCCATGGTCGACCCCGCGCCGGGCTCGGGGATCATCCTCGCCCGGCTGGAGGTCGACTACCTGCGGCAGGTGCACTACCGGATCGGGGAGCACCTGACGGTGTCGACGTCGATCACCCGGCTGGGCCGCAGCTCGATCGGCATGTGCCAGGAGCTCACCCAGGACGGGCAGGTGGCCCTGCGCGCCGAGATGGTGCTGGTCAACTTCGACTACGCCGCCGACGCCTCGGCGCCCCTGACCGAAGCCCAGCGGGTGCACTGGTCGCGCTGGCTGGTCGACGGGCCGGGGGACGCCGCGGGCCGCTGACGCCGGGCGGTCCCCGGCGTAGCGTCCTGCCATGGCCGAGCCCGCCGCGCCGCCCTTCGCCCGGGACCACGACGGCGGGGAGCGGCTGGTCTTCTGGGGGACGACGATCGTCGTCCGCGCGTCCGCGGACACCACGGCCGGGGCCTTCACCCTGTTCGAGGAGCAGACCCCGCTCCTGGACACCTCCCGGCACGTGCACCGGGACACCGACGAGCTGTACTACGTGATCGAGGGCGAGCACGTCTTCGTGTGCGGCGAGCAGGAGTTCACCGTCGGCCCGGGCGGGACGGCGTTCCTCCCGCGCGGCGTCCCGCACGCCCACCGGCGGGTGGTGCCGCGCGAGGGCCGGCTGCTCTGCCTGACCTCCCCGGCCGGCTTCGAGGGCTTCTTCCGCACCCTCGCCGAGGCCAGCGCGACCGGCGGCTCGTTCGACGAGGCCTACCAGCGGGCCTCACGGGAGCACGGCGTCACCTGGCTCGGCACCGGCGAGTGACCGCCCGGCCCGCGGGTACCTGCGCCGCATGCCCAAGACGACGAAGAGCGGAGACGCGAAGGCCGACGAGATCCCCAGCACGCTGCAACGCTCGGACGAGAAGGCGCAGCGCACCTTCGCCAAGGCGCACGACTCCGCCGTCGAGGACTACGACGGCGACGAGCAGCGGGCCAACCGGGTGGCGTGGGCGGCGGTCAAGCACACCCACGAGAAGGTCGGCGACCACTGGGAGCCCAAGGACCACAAGGGCCCGAGCGACCCCCAGGCCGAGGGCGGCGCCGGCACCGACCGGGAGACCAAGGGCGGCGTCGACGCCAACGCCACCAAGGAGCACCTCATGGACGTCGCGAAGCGGCTCGACGTCAGCGGGCGATCGAGGATGAGCAAGGACGAGCTCGTCGACGCCATCCGCAAGGCCAGCGACCGCGCGACGGCGAGGGCGCGCGAGAGCTAGGCGCCGCCCCAGCCCGCCGGGACGGCCCACAGCTCGCGCTGCGGGGCGCCCAGCTCCGACGTCCCCGCGGACGTGAGGACGACCTCCTCCTCCAGCGCCAGCCGCAGGCACTGGCCGCCCCACTCGGGCACCGTCACGCGGACGGCGAGCTCCAGGGCGAAGACGGTGTCCGGGTGCAGCACGCGGTCGCCCTCGCCGGGCACGCCGCGCTGGTCGTCCCACCGGCCGATCACCGGCCCGGCGCCGTGCCCGTGCACGCCCACCGGGTGGGAGTAGACGTCGGCATCCAGCCCCTCGGCGGCCATCGCGGCGCGCGCGGCGGCGAGCGCCTCGTTGCCGGTCCGCCCCGGTACCAGCGCCGCGGCGGTGAGCTCCTGCGCGCGGCGCCCCGCCGCCCACGCCCGCCGCAGGCCCGCCGGCGCGGCGTCCTCCCCGTGGCGCAGCAGGTAGACGCTGCGCTGCAGGTCGGAGACCAGGCCCAGGCTGGTCAGCCCGGCGTCGCAGGTCACCAGGTCGCCGGGCTCCAGGACGGCGTCCTGCGGCACGGCCGGGAGCCCGACCCCGCCGTCGGGCTGCAGCGGCACGCCGGCCCGCTGCACGGTGACCCCCGGGTGGAACCACGGCGGCACGCCCCGGGCGGCCAGCCGCTCGTGCACCTCCCAGGCCAGGTCCGCCGCCGTGGTCACGCCGGTCACGAGCACGGCGGGGGAGAGGACCTCGGCCAGCACCCGGTCGGTGAACCGCGCCAGGGCGCCGATGGCCGCGACCTCCTCCGGCAGCCGGGTCTCCAGCCAGCCGACGACCAGGTCATCGGCGGACACCAGCCGGCCGGCGAGGTCGCCGAGCGCCGCGGTGAGCCGCCGGTGCTCGGCGACCGACAACCCGTCGGCCAGCGGGTTCCCGGCCGAGACGTCGACGCCGATCCGCCGCGGTGCGGCCTGCGCGACGATCCGCCGCACCGCGGCCCACTGCGCGTCCTCGTCGTCGCCGACGCCCTCGGCGCCGCCGTCGTCCCCCGGTGACCAGCCGGGCAGGAACTGGCCGACCGGGTAGCGGGAGACCGCGACCGGCGTGACGCCGTCGTCGCTGCGGTGCAGGACCAGGACGACCAGCCGCCGGGCCGACAGCCACGTCGCCGGCAGCAGGGTGGGCAGCACCGGGTCCTCGCCGCCCTCCCGGCCGACGACCAGCCACAGGTCGATGCCGGCGCGGTCCATCAGGCCGGGCAGGAGGTCGAGCAGCCGCTGGGTCAGCCACCGGTCGCGGACGTCGGCCTGCTCGCGCCGCGACAGCGGCACCGTCCGCGTCGGGTCCGGGACGACCAGCGTCATGGGGACAGGGAAGCAGAGAACCGCCGTCCGCACCCGGTGGAACGGGAGGTCAGGCCCCGGTGGGCGCCGTCCCGGGCCGCGCGGCCCCCGGGACGGTCGGCGGGCCGAGCCGCTCGTGCGGCGGGGTGGCCCGCGGCCGCGGCGGGGCGACGGTGGCCACCCGGTCCCGGCCGGCCTGCTTGGCCCGGTACATGGCGGCGTCGGCCCGGTCGACCAGCCGCCACAGCGCGGCGGGGGCGTCCTCGCCGTCGACCGGCCGGGTCAGCGCGACGCCGATCGAGGCGGTGACCGCGTGCCCGTGCTGCTGCCGGGTGGCACGGACCGCGAGCCGGAGCCGCTCGGCCAGGTGCGCCGCCTCGCCGGGGTCGCCGACCAGGCCGAGGACGACCAGCTCCTCCCCGCCGATGCGGGCGAGCACGTCGCTGGGCCGCACGGTGTCGGCCAGCGCCCGCGCGACGGCCTGCAGCACGGTGTCGCCGGCGGCGTGCCCGTGCCGGTCGTTGACCTGCTTGAAGTGGTCGAGGTCGATGACCATCGCGGCCACCCGCTGCCCCTCGCGGCGGGCCTGCCGCCAGATCCGGGAGGCCTCCTCGACCAGGTGCCGGCGGTTGGCCAGCCCGGTGAGCGGGTCGCGGCGGGACTGCGCCTCGGTGGCCGCCAGCAGCCGCCGCTCGCGGCGCCGCAGCAGGTGCACCCCGACCGCCACGAGGTCGAGCATCCCGGCGGAGACGGCGACCTGGACGGCGAGCCCGGCCGTGCTCGCGTAGCTGTGCTGGACCGCCACCGCGACGGCGACCGGCGTGGCCGCCATGTGCACGCCGAGCATCCACGGCCGGAGGAACCACGCGGCCACCACCGAGGGGAACAGCAGCACCAGCGGCGTCGCGTAGCGGACCGGGTCCTCGATGCACAGCGCGACGACGGCGTAGACGAGGTCGCCGAGCAGCACCAGGCCGAACGTCTGCCACAGCCCGATGCGCCGGCGCACGATCAGCGGCACCGCGGCGAGCACGCAGGCGGCCATGCTGGCCCCGTAGGTGACGCCCGTGGCGCCCTCGCGGACGACGCCGTCGAGGGCGAGGTTGACCAGGCCCGTGAGGCCGCCGACGACGAGCAGGACGGCGAGCAGCAGCGCGGCGACCCGGTTCTCGGGACCGCCGGGCCCGAGGACGTCGTCCGGCGTCGCGGCGTCGGGGTCGGGGGGCCGGACGGAGGTCACCGGCGCAGGATGCCGCACGGGGACGACGTCGCGGGAGGTCCGCGGCGCGCCTGCCCGCTCATCGGGGGACCGGCCGTGCGCCGGCGGGCGGCGGCGCGGCGCCGTCGCTGGCAGGCTGCCCGCATGTCGCACCCGGACCCCGGCCTCGTCGACGTCCGCCCGCTGGCCGACCACCCGCTCGCCGAGGCCGGCTCGGCCGCGCTGCGCATGGTGGCGCCGGGTGCGGCCACCGCCGGGCGGTTCGGGCTGGTCGAGTACCGGCTCGGCCCGCGGTCGGCCGGCGCGGCGCCGCACTACCACCGGACGTTCTCCGAGTCGTTCTACGTGCTCTCGGGCGAGCTGACGCTTTACGCCGGGGGGCGCTGGCAGCCGTGCCGGCCCGGTGACTTCGCGCTGGCCCACGAGCGGGGCGTGCACGGCTTCCGCAACGACTCCGACGAGCCGGCGTCCTTCCTCATCCTGTTCACGCCCGGGATCGCGCGGGAGTCGTTCTTCGCCGAGATGGCGGAGATGCGCCGCACCGGGCTCCGGCCGTCCCCCGAGGAGATGACCGCGTTCTACGCGCGGCACGACCAGGTGATGGTCGAGGAGTGACGACGGGGGCCCACGGCGCGAGCGTGGCGGCCCCGTTTCCGGGCATGTCGTGATCGGGTGTCCCCGGCACGCGGGGACCGGCTGACAGGAGGCGCGCGCATGGCCGAGGGACCGTGGTTCTACTGCCTGAAGCACCACACCGTGGAGCCCCGGGACGGCTGCGCCGAGCGGCACCGTCTCGGGCCCTACGCCACGCGCGAGGAGGCCGAGCACGCGCTGCAGTCGGTGGCCGAGCGCAACGAGCGCCTCGACCAGGAGGACCGGGAGTGGGAGGGCCGCTGACCGGTCCCGCCGACCGCCGCTGCCACGGGCCCCTGCCGGCCGGCCGCTCCCCGCCGGCCCGGCATGATCGGGCCCGGTGCGCCGGACCCGCCGGTGCCCGGGAGGAGGCAGCGTGACCACCGCAGCGGAGAGCCGTCCGGTCGAGGACCTGGTCGTCGGTGTGCTGGGCGGGACCGGCCCGCAGGGGCGGGGGCTCGCCGTCCGGCTGGCCGCCGTCGGGCAGCGGCTGCTGCTCGGGTCCCGGGACGCCGACCGCGCCCGCGAGGTGGCCGCGCAGGTCGCCGAGCGCGCCGCGGCCGCCGGCGGGGGCGAGGTCTCGGTGCAGGGCGGGTCGAACCTCGACGTCGCCGGTGCCGCCGACCTGGTGATCGTCGCCGTCCCCTACGCCGGGCACGCCGACACGCTCGCGGAGCTCGCGCGCCCGCTGGCCGGGAAGGTCGTCGTCGACTGCGTGGTGCCGATGGGCTTCGACGAGCTGGGCGCCTACGTGCTCGACGTCGAGGAGGGCAGCGTGACCCAGCAGGCCGCGGCGCTGCTGCCCGACTCCGACGTCGTCGGTGCGTTCCACCACCTGTCCGCGGTGCTGCTCGAGGACCTGTCGAAGCCCACCCTCGACGGCGACGTCATGGTGGTCGGCGACGTGCGCGCCGCCACCGACCAGGTGCAGGCGCTGGCCGGGCGGCTGCCCGGGATGCGCGGCATCTACGCCGGCCGGCTGCGCAACGCCCGCCAGGTCGAGGCGCTGACGATCAACCTGGTCTCGGTCAACCGCCGGTACAAGGCGCACGCCGGCATCCGCGTCACCGACGTCTGAGCGCGCTCACCGCCCGGCCAGCGCCAGCAGGTCCGGGACGACGGCGGCCGGGTCGGGCACCGCGGCGATCTCGGCGGCCACCTCCCGGGCGGCCGCGGCCAGGGCGGGGTCGCCGACCAGCCGCGCCAGCAGCGCAGAGGTGATCCCGCCCGGCTCGACGGCGAGGCCGGCACCGCGTGCGGCCACCAGGTCGGCGTTGGTGCGGCGGTCGCCGGCGCCGCGGACCACGAGCTGCGGCACGCCCGCGGCCAGCGCGGTCAGGACGGTGCCCGCGCCGCCGTGGTGCACCACCCCGGCGGCCGCCGGCACCACCCGCGGGAACGGCAGCCAGTCCGCCGTCCGCACCTCCGGGGGCAGCGGCCGCCGGGTCACGCGGCGGTCGGGCCGGACCAGGACGACGTCGAGGCCGGTGCCCGCGGCGGCGGCCGCGGCGTCGCGCATCAGCCGGTCGGGGCCGGGGGAGGCCACGGTGCTGCGGCTGACCAGCACCCGCGGCCGGTCGCCGGGGCGGGTGAGCTCCGCGTCGACGGGCCGGTCCGGCGTCCACGGGACGAACCGCACGGGTGTGCCGGAGCGCGGGCCGACCACGCTCGGCGGGGCCGAGGTGAGCACCTGCTCCGGCGGCGGCAGCTCCCCGAGCCCGCGGGCCGGGCGGTAGGTCCCCAGCGCCGCGGCGAGCAGCCGCCCCGCGTCGAACAGGTTGCCCTCCACCAGCACCGACGGCACTCCCCGGCGGGCGGCCACCTCCGCCCCGGCCGGGGCCAGCGACTCGTGCACCACCAGGTCGGGACGGTGCCGGCCGGCCGCGGCGAGGACGCCGTCGGCCATCCGGGCGCCGAGGGTGCCGAACAGCAGCCCGACCGCCTCGGTCCCGCCCCGCCCGGCCAGCTCGCGGCGGGCCAGCAGGGGCCGGCGCAGCATGATCCGCCCGAACAGCGGTCCCAGCCGCAGCCCGGGCGCGACGTCGACCGGCGACAGCTCCGGCGGACAGCTCGCGACCGCGTCGCCGGCCGTGGCCACGACCACCTCGGCGCCGGCGTCGCGCAGGGCCAGGGCGAGCGGGACCAGCGGCAGGACGTGGCCGGTCAGCGGGGAGGCGACGACCAGCACGCGCATGCGGTCAGGCTGGCCGCGGCGACCTGCCCGGCACAAGGCGTGCGCGCCTCCCGGGAGCGTGTGCGCCCACGCCGCGTCCGCCGGCCCGGAACCCGTCTCCGGCGCACGCGCTCGGCCCACCGCCGGCCCGGAAGGCGTTCCGCCGCGCCCGGACGGCGGCGAGGATGGGGCCGTGCTGCTCGCGAGCGCGGTCGCGGTCCTGCACGCGGCCGTCGTCCTGTTCATGCTCACCGGCGCGCTGCTCGCGCTCCGGTGGCCGCGGCTGGTGTGGCTGCACGCCCCGGTGGCGCTCGCCGTCCTGGGGGTCAACCTGGCCGGCGCGCCGTGCCCGCTCACCACGCTGGAGCTCGCGCTGCGGGAGCGGGCCGGCGCCGCGCCCTACGACGGCGGCTTCCTCGGCCACGTGCTGTTCGGCCCGCTCGGCCTCGACGTGCGGTCGGCCGGCGTCCAGGCGGGCGTCTACACCGTCGCGCTGGGCCTCAACGCCGTCGGCTACGGACTGCTGCTGGCGCGGGCCCGGCGCACGGCCGGGAGCCGCCGGGCCTGATCAGTCGAAGGAGTGCTCCGGGCCGGGGAAGACCCCGCTGTGCACCTCGTCGGCGTACTCGCGGGCCGCGCGCAGCAGCTCGGCGCGCAGGTCGGCGTACTTCTTCACGAACTTGGGCACCCGGCCGCCGTTGAGCCCGGCCATGTCCGGCCACACCAGCACCTGGGCGTCGCAGTCGGGCCCGGCGCCGATGCCGATCGTCGGGATGGACAGCTCCTCGGTCACCTTCGCGGCCAGTGGGGCGGGCACCATCTCCAGGACGACGGCGAACGCGCCGGCCTCCTGCACGGCGTGCGCGTCGGCCAGCAGCTGCTCGGCGCCGGCGCCGCGGCCCTGCACCCGGAACCCGCCGAGGGCGTGCTCGCTCTGCGGCGTGAAGCCGACGTGCGCCATCACCGGGATCCCGTTCTCGGTGAGCACCCGGATCTGCGGCGCCACCCGCACCCCGCCCTCGAGCTTGACCGCCTGCGCGCCGCCCTCCTTCATCATCCGGACGGAGGTGGCGAACGCCTGCTGCGGCGAGGCCTCGTAGGACCCGAACGGCAGGTCGGCGACGATCAGCGACCGCTTCGTCGAGCGGGTGACCGCCTTGGTCATCAGCAGCAGGTCCTCGACGGTGACCGGCACGGTCGAGGAGTGGCCGAGCACGACGTTGCCGGCCGAGTCGCCGACCAGCATCACCGGGATGCCGGCCTCCTCGAACACCTGCGCGCTGTAGGTGTCGTAGGCGGTGAGCATCGCCCACTTCTCGCCGCGCTCCTTGGCCTGCTGCAGGTGGTGGATGCGCACCCGGGCGGTCGACGTCCCGCCGTAGAGGACCGACTCCGTCATGCCTGGGCTCCTTCGCGGACGCTGGGCAGGCTCTCCCGCCAGCGGTTGGTGATGGGCAGCCGCCGGTCGCGGCCGAACGCCTTGAGGCTGATCTTCGTCCCGGGCGCGGACTGCCGGCGCTTGAACTCCGCGACGTCGACCAGCCGCAGCACCCGCGCCACGACCTCCGGGTCGTGGCCGCGTTCGAGCAGCTCGGCCATCCCGAGGTCGCGGTCGACATAGTCGGCGATGACGGCGTCGAGCTCCTCGTAGGAGGGCAGCGAGTCGCTGTCCTTCTGCCCGGGCGCGAGCTCCGCCGACGGGGGCTTGTCGATCGAGTTCTGCGGGATCGGCTCGGTCTCGCCGCGGTCGCGGGCGTGCGCGTTGCGCCAGCGGGCCAGCTCCCACACCAGGGTCTTGGGCACGTCCTTGATCGGGGCGAACCCGCCGGCGGCGTCGCCGTAGAGCGTCGAGTAGCCGACGGCGACCTCGCTCTTGTTGCTGGTGGCCAGCAGCAGGTGCCCGTGCTGGTTGGACAGCCCCATGAGCAGCGTGCCGCGGATGCGCGCCTGCAGGTTCTCCGCCGCGGTCCCGGACAGCTCGACCTGCGACTCGAACGCGTCGACCATCGGCGCGATCGGCACGGTGGAGAAGTGCAGGCCCAGCCGCCGGGCGCTGTCCTCGGCGTCGGACAACGAGTGCTCCGTGGACCACCGCGAGGGCAGCGCGACGGCGTGCACCCGGCCGGCGCCGAGCGCGTCCACCGACAGCGCGGCCACCAGCGCCGAGTCGATGCCGCCGGACAGGCCGAACACCACCGACGGGAAGCCGTTCTTGTCGATGAAGTCCCGCAGGCCCAGCACCAGCGCCCGCCAGACCTCCTCGCAGTCGCCCAGCGGCGTGGCCACCGAGCCCGGCCGCGGCTCGAACGCCGCCGGCGGCTCCTCGGACACGACGGTGCGGGTGACCGTCATCGGCCCGATCCGGCCCTCCCGCCGCTCGGGCACGCGCGCCGGGTCGAGGGCGAGGTCGACGCAGAGCAGGTGCTCGACGAACTGCGGCGCCCGGGCGAGCAACTCGCCGTCGGCGGAGACGGCCAGCGAGTCGCCGTCGAAGACGAGCTCGTCCTGCCCGCCGACCTGGTTGCAGTAGACGATCGGCGCGTTCGCCTCGGCGGCGCGGCGGCGGACCAGCGGCAGCCGCAGGTCGTCCTTGGCCCGCTCGTAGGGGGAGGCGTTGGGGGAGACGACGAGGTCGACGCCCGCCCGCCCGGCCACCCCGCACGGCCCGCCCTCGACCCAGAGGTCCTCGCAGATGGTCAGCGCGACGTCGGCGCCGCGGACCCGCACCACCGGCAGCTCGGAGCCGGGCACGAAGTAGCGGGCCTCGTCGAAGACGCCGTAGTTGGGCAGGTGCCGCTTGGCGTAGCGCGCCACGACCTGCCCGCCGTGCAGCAGCGCCGCGGCGTTGCGGGGCTGGGTGCGGCGCGGGTTGGCGTCGCCGGGGCGCTCCTCGTCGAGGGTCTCCTCGTCGCTCGGCGCGGTGTCGATCGCGACCGGGCCCTCGGTGTGCGCCAGGTACCCGACGACGACGGCGACCTCGCCCAGCCCCCGCTCCGCGAGGGTGGCCGCGAGGCCGGTGAGCGCCTGCTCGCTGGCGCGGGCGAAGGACTCGCGCAGCACGAGGTCCTCGGCGGGGTAGCCGGTGAGCGTCATCTCGGGGAACACGACGAGGTGCGCGCCGTCGTCGGCGGCCCTCCGCGCCCACTCGACGACGAGCGCGGCGTTGCCCTCCAGGTCGCCGACGCGGGTGTCGACCTGGGCCATCGCGACTCTCAGCTGCACCGTCACGTACCCATCCAACAACCGGCCCCCGGGACCGGCCAGACCGGGGACGGGGGAGGTGGACCCCGCCCGCCGACCGGCCCGGCGTCCAGCGGGCGCGGCCGTGCTGGACACCGGTGGGCGCCGACCCGCCGGCGCGGGACGACGACCCGGACGGCCTCGACCGGACGACCTCGACCCGGACGGCCTCGACCCGGACGACGCCGCGCCGGTCCGCGGCTGGGCCTCAGCGGCCGTCGGGGGGCACGACCGCGCCGTTCGGCGCCGGCCGCGGCGCGGGCACCTCCGCGGGGGCCGGCGGGGGCGCCGCGCGCTCCAGGAAGCGCAGCAGCTCCACCGGGAAGGGCAGGACGACCGTCGAGTTCTTCTCGGCGGCCACCTCGACCATCGTCTGCAGCAGGCGCAGCTGCAGCGCGGCCGGTTGCGCGGCCATGACCCCGGCGGCCTGTGCGAGCTTCTGCGAGGCCTGCAGCTCGCCCTCGGCGGTGATCACCCGCGACCGGCGCTCGCGCTCGGCCTCGGCCTGGCGGGACATCGACCGCTTCATCGACTCCGGCAGCGCGACGTCCTTGATGTCGACGCGGTCGATGTGCACGCCCCAGTCGACGGCGGGGGAGTCCAGCATCAGCTCCAGGCCCTGGTTGAGCCGCTCCCGGTTGGAGAGCAGGTCGTCGAGGTCGCTCTTGCCGATGATCGACCGCAGCGACGCCTGGGCGACCTGGGCGATCGCCGCCTGGTAGCTCTGCACGTCGACGACCACCCGCACCGGGTCGAACACCCGGTAGTAGACGACCGCGTCGACCTTGACCGTCACGTTGTCCCGGGTGATGCCCTCCTGGGCGGGGACCGGCAGGGTGACCACCTGCACGTTCACCTTGTGCAGCCGGTCGACGCCGGGCCGGATGAGGGTCAGGCCGGGCGGCCGGGGCTCGCCGAGCAGCCGCCCCAGCCGGAGCACCACGCCGCGCTCGTACTGCGTCACGACCCGCACGCTGCTCCCGCCCAGGAGGAGCAGCACCACCAGCACGACCGCCAGGATCACGAGGATCGCGTCCATGTCGTCCTCCGTCGCCGTCCCGGTGCGAGCCGCGGACGCACCGGTGACGCGGGGGTCAGCGTAGGCCCGCACCGGGCCCCGCGGAACTGTTCGACGAACGATCGTTGCTTCTAGAGTGGGCGGGTGGATCCCCGGGCGGACCAGGTCGCCGCCGTCGCCGCGCTGGCCGAGCCCACCCGCCGCCGGCTGTACGACCACGTCGTCCGCCAGGCGGAGCCGGTCGGCCGGGACGAGGTGGCCGCCGCCCTGGGCGTCCCCCGGGCGACGGTCGCCTTCCACCTCGACCGGCTGGTGGACGACGGGCTGCTCGACGTGCACTTCGAGCGGCGGTCCGGGCGCACCGGCCCGGGCGCCGGCCGCCCCGCGAAGCTCTACCGGCGGTCGGGGGGCTCGGTGGCGGTCTCACTGCCGGAGCGCCACTACGACCTGGCCGGCGAGTTGCTCGCCGCGGCCGTGACCGAGGCCGAGGCGTCGGGCGAGCGGCCCGCGGCCGTCCTCGACCGGCGGGCGCACGCACGCGGGCTGGAGCTCGCCGCCGCCACCGACGGGGCCGGTGGCCGGGAGGCCGTGCTCCGCGTGCTGGAGGCCCACGGCTACGAGCCGCGCGTCGACGGCGACGCGGTCACCCTCCGGAACTGCCCCTTCCACACCCTCGCCCGCGCTCACACCGAGCTGGTCTGCGGCATGAACCTGCGGCTGCTCGAGGGTGTGCTCGACGGCGTCGGGCCCAGCGGGCTGACCGCCCGGCTGCAGCCGGAGGACGGCGCCTGCTGCGTGCGCCTGGACGGCACGCGCGACGGTTGACAGACCGGGCGGCCGGGTCTCTACTGCCAACCACCGTTGGTGATAGAGGAGGTCCGATGACCACCCACGCGCTCCGACGCACCGCCGCCCTCACCGCCGAGCCCGCCGTCCCCGGCCACCGCCGGGCCCTCCGCTTCGTCCGCGAGACCGGGGCGGTGGACCTGCCCGCGGCCGAGCGGGCGGTCGCCCAGCTGCTGCGGGCGCTCGGCAGGGACCCCGCCGACCCGCACCTGGCCGAGACGCCGCGCCGGGTCGCCGACGCCCTCGCCGAGCTGCTCACCGGCCGGCCCTTCGAGCTGACCACGTTCCCCAACGACGGCGGGTACGACGAGCTGGTCGTCGCCACGGGCATCCCCGTCCAGTCGCTGTGCGAACACCACCTGCTGCCCTTCACCGGCACCGCGGCGATCGGCTACCTGCCGGGCGAGCGGATCCTCGGCCTGTCCAAGCTGGCCCGGGTGCTCGAGTCCTTCGCCCGGGACCTGCAGGTGCAGGAGCGGCTCACCCAGCAGGTCGCCGACTGGCTGCGGGACCACCTCGCGCCCCGCGGGGTGGGCGTGGTCATCGCGGCGGAGCACCAGTGCATGACGCTGCGCGGGGTGCGCGCCACCGGGTCCCGCACGATCACCTCCGCCCTCCACGGCGTGCTGCGCGACGACGCCCGCTCCCGGCAGGAGTTCCTCGCGCTGACCGGCGCCGTGCCGGGCACGGCCGCCTGAGGGGAGGCGGGACCCGTGGACACCCCCTTCGTGGTCGTCGGCGGTGGCCTCGCCGGCGCGAAGGCGACCGAGACCCTGCGCGCCGAGGGCTTCGACGGGCCGCTCGTGGTCGTCGCGGGCGAGCCCGAGGTCCCCTACGAGCGCCCGCCGCTGTCCAAGGGGTACCTGCTCGGCACCACCCCCCGCGAGGCGGCGCAGGTGCTCGACCCCGGCTGGTACGGCGAGCACGACGTCGACCTGCGGCTGGGCGTGCGCGCCGTCGGGCTCGACCCGGGCGCGCACCGGCTGACCCTGGACACCGGCGAGGAGCTCGCCTGGTCGCGGCTGCTGCTGGCCACCGGGTGCTCGGCCCGGCGGCTGCCCGTGCCCGGCGCCGGCCTCGACGGCGTCCGGTACCTGCGCACGCTCGCCGACGCCGACCGCCTGCGCGCCGACCTCACGGGTGGTGGCCGGCAGGTCGTGGTCGTGGGCGCGGGGTGGATCGGGCTCGAGGTGGCGGCCGCCGCCCGCACCCAGGGCAACGAGGTGACCGTCGTCGAGCCGCAGCCCACGCCCCTGCACGCCGTGCTGGGCCCGCGGATGGGGGAGGTGTTCGCGCGCCTGCACCGGCGGCACGGTGTCGACCTGCTCACCGAGACCACCGTGCGGGAGATCCGCGGAGCCGGCGGGCGGGTCACCGCGGTGGTGACCGACCGGGACGTGGGGCTGTCCGCGGACCTGGTCGTCGTCGGCGTCGGCGCCGTGCCGAACACGCAGCCGGCGGCCTCGGCGGGACTCGACGTGGACAACGGCGTGGTCACCGACCACGCGCTGCGGACCTCCGCGCCCGGCGTGTACGCCGCCGGTGACGTCGCGGCGTCGTTCCACCCGCTCTACGGCCGGCACCTCCGCGTGGAGCACTGGGCCAACGCGCTGCACGGCGGCCCGGCCGCCGCGCGCTCGATGCTGGGGCAGGACGTCCCGTACGACCGCGTGCCCTACTTCTTCACCGACCAGTACGACCTCGGGATGGAGTACTCCGGGGTGAGCGCGCCCGGGGACACGGTGGTCTGCCGCGGCGACCCGGACGACGGCGGGTTCATCGCCTTCTGGACGTCGGACGGCCGCGTCACCGCGGCGATGAACGTGGACGTCTGGGACGTCACCGCGCCCCTGCAGGCGCTGGTCCGCAGCCGTCAGCGGGTGCCGGCGGCCGCGCTCACCGACCCGGACGCGCCCCTGGAGTCGCTCGTCGTCTGACCGGCCCACCGGGTGGGGCGACACGGGGCGCCCCACCGGTGTGCCCGGCACCCGGACCGGGCAGGCTGTGCACGGACGACACGGCGACGAGACGAGCGGATCCGATCATGGCCAGCATGGACCGGCAGCAGGAGTTCGTCCTGCGCACCCTGGAGGAACGCGACATCCGCTTCGTGCGGCTGTGGTTCACCGACGTCTCGGGCTACCTCAAGGCGGTGGCCGTGGCGCCGGCGGAGATCGAGGCGGCGTTCGCCGAGGGGATCGGCTTCGACGGCTCGGCGATCGAGGGCTTCGCGCGGGTCTACGAGTCGGACATGCTCGCCAAGCCCGACCCGGCCACCTTCCAGGTGATGCCCGCGACCAAGGGCCAGCCCAGCGACACCGCGCGGATGTTCTGCGACATCACGCTGCCTGACGGGTCGCCGTCGTGGGCGGACCCCCGGCACGTGCTGCGCCGGGCGCTGTCCAAGGCCGCGGACATGGGGTTCACCTTCTACACCCACCCCGAGGTCGAGTTCTTCCTGCTCAAGGACCTCCCCACCGACGGGCGGCCGCCGGAGCCCGCCGACACCGGCGGCTACTTCGACCTGTCCACGCACAACGTGGCGCACGACTTCCGCCGCGAGGCGGTCTTCGCGCTCGAGGCGATGGGCATCTCGGTGGAGTTCAGCCACCACGAGGTCGCGCCCGGCCAGCAGGAGATCGACCTGCGCTACGCCGACGCCCTGTCGATGGCCGACAACGTGATGACGCTGCGGCACGTCGTCCGGGAGGTGGCGCTGGCCCAGGGCGTGCACGCGACGTTCATGCCCAAGCCGTTCACCGACCTGGCCGGCTCGGCGATGCACACCCACGTGTCGCTGTTCGAGGGCGACCGCAACGCCTTCCACGACCCGTCGGACCCGATCCGGCTGTCGGCCACCGGGCGCCAGTTCATCGCGGGGCTGCTCACCCACGCCCGCGAGTTCACCGCCGTCACCAACCAGACGGTCAACTCCTACCGGCGGCTGCTGGCCGGCACCGAGGCGCCGACCGCGGCCACGTGGGGCCGGGCCAACCGCTCGGCGCTGGTCCGGCTGCCCTCCTACAAGCCGAACAAGGGCCAGTCGGCGCGGATCGAGGTCCGCTCGCCGGACTCCGCCTGCAACCCGTACCTGACCTTCGCCGTGCTGCTGGCCGCCGGGCTGCGCGGCATCGAGAAGGGCTACGACCTGCCGCCGGAGGCCGAGGACGACGTCTGGTCGCTCACCGACACCGAGCGCCGCGCCGCGGGCTACGAGGACCTGCCGGTGTCCCTGGGCGAGGCGCTGACGGCGATGCAGGGCAGCGAGCTGGTGGCCGAGACCCTCGGCGAGCACGTCTTCGAGTTCTTCCTCCGCAACAAGTGGGAGGAGTTCAACTCCTACCGGCAGAACGTGACGCCCTTCGAGCTCAAGCGCTACCTGCCCGGCCTCTGAGCCGATAGCGCTACAAAGGCCCCCCAGGGCCCCGCCGTCCGCGCGCGGGCGGCGGAGCGGGGCGCCGGCACGGGCGCGCACTAACCTCGGCACCGTGCCGGAGACCCCCGCCCGCCTGCTCGTCGTCGTCCCCAGCGACACCGCCCCGCCCGCACGGCTGGGGGACTGGCTGCGCGCGGCCGGCCTCGAGCTCGACGAGCGGCACCTCGACGCCGGCGACGAGGTGCCGGCCGACCTGACCGGCTTCGACGGGCTGCTGGTCACCGGCGGCCCGCAGTCCGGCCTCGACGACGACGCCACCAGCGGCCTGGGGCCGGTCCGCGCGCTGCTGGCGAGGGCGCTGGCCGACGACGCCCCGACGCTGGCCATCTGCCTGGGCGCCCAGCTGCTGGCCCAGGCGGGCGGCGGGCGGGTGCGCGAGGGGATGGAGGGCCCGGAGGTCGGGGCGCTGCTGGTGGCCAAGCGGGACGCCGCGGCCGGGGACCCGGTGTTCGGCCCGCTCCCGCTGTCGCCCGACGTCATCCAGTTCCACCACGACGAGATCAGCGAGCTGCCGGCCGGTGCCACCCTGCTGGCGAGCAGCCCGGTGTACGCCCACCAGGCCTTCCGGGTGGGCCGGCACGTCTACGGGCTGCAGTTCCACGTCGAGACGACGCCGGAGATCGTCCGCGAGTGGGCCGAGCGGGACACCGTCGGCGTCGCCGCGAGCCCGTACGACCGCGAGACGCTCTGCCGGCTGACCGACGCGGTGCACCCGGACCTCGAGGAGGTCTGGGCGCCGTTCGCGGCCCGCTTCGCCGACCTCGTCCGCGCGGGCCGCGGCGCCGCGGTCTGAGCCGGTGACCGCATCCCGGGAGGTGCCCCGCCGCGCGGTCGTGCGGCTGGCCCGCTTCGGCTTCGAGGACGGCGAGAAGGCCGCGCTGCTGCTGTCCGACCCGGCCCTGGGGCTGTGGGACCTCGAGCGCAACGAGCCCGCCGACCCCGAGGCCGGCCCGGTCGTCTCCGCGCTGGCCCGCGCCGGCGACCCCGACCTCGCCGTCCGCTCGCTGGCCCGGCTGGTGGAGGCCCTGGACGCCGCCGACGACACGGGCGGGGCGGCCGCCGGCCTGCTCGCCCGCCTGCGCGGCTCGGGCGCGCTGCGCACCCGGCTGCTGTCGGTGCTCGGCGCCAGCGCGGGCCTGGCCGACCACCTCGCCGCCCACCCCCGCGACTGGACCGTCCTCGACTCCGACGGCCGCGGCGCGGTGCGCCCCGCCGCGTACGCGCTGGAGCGGCAGATGCTCGCCGCCGTCGGCGCCGACCCCGACGACCCGCCGTGGGGCGTCCGGCTGGGCAGGGCCGCGCCGGACGCCTCGCCGCAGCGGGTCGCCGCGCTGCGGCTGGCCTACCGGCGGGCGGTGCTGGACCTCGCCGGCCGCGACCTGGGGGAGGGGCTGTCGGCCGAGGACGTCGCCGCCGAGCTCGCCGACGTCGCCGCCGCGGTGCTCACCGCCGGCCTCGCGCTCGCCGTCGCCGAGCAGCCCGAGGGCGCGGCACCGTGCCGGCTGGCGGTCATCGCGCTCGGCAAGACCGGGGGGCGGGAGCTCAACTACGTCAGCGACGTCGACGTGGTGTTCGTCGCCGAGCCCGTGGACCCCAGCGACCCGGAGGCCCCCGCCCTGCAGAGCGCCACCCGGGTGGCCGCCGCGCTCATGCGGATCTGCCGCGAGGCGGCCTGGGAGGTCGACGCCGCGCTGCGCCCGGAGGGGAAGGCCGGGGCGCTGGTGCGCACCCTCGCCGGCCACACCGCCTACTACCGGCAGTGGGCCAGCACGTGGGAGTTCCAGGCGCTGCTGAAGATGCGCCCGGTGGCCGGCGACCCCGACCTCGGCCGCGGCTACGTCGAGGAGCTCTTCCCGATGGTGTGGGAGGCCGGCGACCGCCCCGGCTTCGTCGCCGAGGTGCAGGCCATGCGGCGGCGGGTGGAGGACAACATCCCGCCGGCGCAGGTCGACCGGGAGATCAAGCTCGGCCGCGGCGGCCTGCGCGACGTGGAGTTCGCCGTCCAGCTGCTGCAGCTGGTGCACGGGCGGGTCGACGTCCGGCTGCGGGTCGGCGGCACGCTGCCGGCGCTGCACGCGCTGCGGGCCGGCGGCTACGTCGGCCGCGACGACGCCGACACCCTCATCGCCTCCTACCGCTTCCTGCGCACCGTCGAGCACAGGCTGCAGCTGCTGCGGCTGCGCCGCACCCACCTGCTGCCCACCGACGAGCAGCAGCTGCGCTGGCTGGCCCGCTCCCTGGGCTACAAGCCCGACGCCCGCGGCACCGCCGTCGACGTGCTGCGCGCGGAGATGGCCCTGCACACCCGCGAGGTGCGCCGGCTGCACGAGAAGCTCTTCTACCGGCCCCTGCTGTCGGCGGTGGCGCGGGTGCCGGCCGAGGCCGCGCAGCTGGGCAGCAAGGCCGCCGGCGACTGGCTGCGCGCGCTCGGGTTCGCCGACCCGCAGGGCGCGCTGCGGCACATGGGCGCGCTCACCGGCGGGGTGTCCCGGTCGGCGTCGATGCAGAAGTACCTGCTGCCGGTCGTGCTGCAGACCCTCGCCGACTGCTCCGACCCCGACGCCGGGCTGCTGGCCTACCGGCAGGTCAGCGAGGCCCTCGGCGGCAACCAGTGGTACCTGCGGCTGCTGCGCGACGAGGGCCAGGTGGCCGAGCGGCTGGCGCGGCTGCTCGGGTCGAGCCGGTTCGTGGCCGCGCTGATCACCCGCACCCCCGAGGCGCTGCGCATCCTCGCCGACGACGACGAGCTCGAGCCGCGCAGCGCCGACTCGCTGGCCGGGGCCTGGCGCGCCGCCGCCGGCCGCGCCGCCGACCCGCAGGCCGGCGTCACCGTCCTGCGCGGCCTGCGCCGGCAGGAGCTGCTGCGGATCGCCTCGGCCGACCTGCTCGGCCTGCTCGACGTCGTCCGCGTGGGGCAGGCGCTCACCGACGTCGCCGTCGCCACGCTGCAGGCCGGGCTGGACGTCGCCGTCCGCGCGTGGGCCCGCGAGGCCGGCATCGACCCGGCCGACGTGCCGATGGAGCTCGCGGTCATCGGCATGGGCCGGCTCGGCGGCGGCGAGATGGGCTACGGCTCCGACGCCGACGTGCTGTTCGTCCACCGCCCGAGGGCCGTCGGGGACGGTGGGTCGGGGGACGGCAGAGCGGACGAGGCGAAGGCGACCCAGGCGGCCAACGCCGTCGCGCACACGCTGCGCCGGCTGCTCGGCGAGCCCGCTCCCGACCCCGCCTTCGAGGTCGACGCCGACCTGCGCCCGGAGGGCCGGCAGGGCGCGCTGGTCCGCAGCCTGGACGCCTTCCGCGAGTACTACGAGCGCTGGGTGTCGGTGTGGGAGGTGCAGGCGCTGCTGCGCGCGGCGCCGGTGGCCGGCAGCCCCGAGCTGGGCGCGGCCTTCGTGGAGCTGGTCGACCCGCTGCGCTACCCGGAGGGCGGGCTGTCCGCCGAGCAGGTCGCCGAGATCCGCCGGATCAAGGCGCGCGTGGAGCGGGAGCGGCTGCCGCGCGGCGCCGACCCGGCCACCCACACCAAGCTCGGCCGCGGCGGCCTGGCCGACGTCGAGTGGACCGTGCAGCTGCTGCAGCTCCAGCACGCCGCGGCCGTCCCCGGGCTGCGGGAGCCCTCGACCGTCGGCGCGCTGGCCGAGCTGGCCGGGAACGGCCTGCTGACCGTCGAGCAGGCCGGGTCGCTGCGCGACGCGTGGGAGCTGGCCAGCCGGGCGCGCAACGCCGTCTTCCTCGTCCGCGGCCGGCCCGGCGACCAGTTGCCCCGGCCCGGGCTGGAGCTGGCCGGGGTCGCGCGGGCCAGCGGGTACGGCCCCGACGTCGACCCGGGGCAGTTCCTCGACGACTACCGGCGCACCACCCGGCACGCCCGCGGCGTGGTCGAGCAGGTCTTCTACGGTCAGCCGCCCGGCTGACCCCCGGGTGTGCGGGGCGCGGCGGCGGGGCACGGGAGGGGAGTGAGCTCAGCCGTCCCCGCCGACGACGCCGGCCTGCCCGACGAGGACGCCGTCCCCGGCGCCACCATCACGCCCTACCGCGACGGCCCGCTGATCGTGCGCGGCGACTTCCGGCTGGTCGACCAGGACGGCGCCGAGATCGACCCGGGCCGGAAGACGGTGGCTCTGTGCCGGTGCGGCAAGTCCGGCATCAAGCCGTTCTGCGACGGCAGCCACAAGCGTTCGGGCTTCTCCGCCCCGAGCGCGCCGAGCCGGCCCCGGCCGGCCGCGGCGATCCTGCGCCAGGCCCGCCGCCCGGACCCCGCACCGTCCGCGGAGGGGGCACCTGACTGACCGGCCGCCTCCGGTGCCGGCACGCACCCGGTCACGAGGCAGTGACGGTCACGCCGGGTGATCGGTGCGCTGCGCGCCGTACGACGGTGCGGCACCGTGCAGGCGTGCGTAATCCACGCACCCCCGGCCGTGGAGGGGTCACCCGACCGGGTGACGACCGGGCTGCACGCGCAGCCGACGCGGTGCGGTCCGTCACCCGATCGGGTATCTGAGGACACCCCGGCGGTGACGGAGGGTCACCCCCGTGCGGCGCGTCCCCCTTGTGACGCCGCGGAGGCCGCCGAGGTTGTTGACCGGTCGTCCACGACTTCGGAGCGTTGCCCCGTCCGTGCCACCGGTGCTGAGGACGCCCGTGGCGACGCCGACCGTGTGGTTCGACACCCGGGGGGACAGTGCGCATCCGTGTGGGCGAGCCACGCCCTCCCGACACCTCCCGGGTGGACCGGGTGGCGGAGGTCGTGTCCCGGCGCGGAGCCGTCCTGGCGTGGATGCGGTGGGGTGGTCGCGTCCTCGCCGGTGCAGCCCTCGTCGTCGGCTGCTGGGCGCTCCTCGCCCTCCTCGCCCCGGCGGCGTCCGCCGGTCCCGGGACGACGGGCACCCCCGGGCCCGGGCCGTCCTGCCCCCACGTCGAGTCCGCCGGCGACCAGCGTCATCCCCAGCGGGACCCGCACGGGGCGGAGGCAGGGTGCGCCGGCCGTCCGGGACCCGCCGCGCACCACGACGTGACCGGCGCCGTCCCGCCTCCTCCGGAGGAGGCGCCGGTCCCGGCGACCACGGAGCCCCCCGCACCTGCCCCGGTGGACGAGCCACCCGCTCCCGACCCGGTCGCGCCTCCCGAGGAGCCGGTCGCTCCCGAGCCGGTCGCGCCTCCCGAGGAGCCGGCCCCTCCCGAGCCGGTCGCGCCTCCCGAGGAGCCGGTCGCTCCCGAGCCGGTCGCGCCTCCCGAGGAGCCGGTCGCTCCCGAGCCGGTCGCGCCTCCCGAGGAGCCGGCCCCTCCCGAGCCGGTCGCGCCGCCGCGGCCGGAAGCGGTCACCGGGGTGCCCCACGCGTCCGGGGCGGCCGCGCCGTCACCCGGTACGTGCGTGCCGACGGGGACGAGGCTCCCGGTGAGGGCCGGCACCAGCGGGCCGGGATCCCCGCCGCCCGCGACCGGTTGCCCGGTAGCCCGCACGGACGACGGGCCCGCGGCCACGGCAGGCCCCCCGGCCGGCACGGTCGCGGCGTCGTCGGACAGCACCGGATCCGGGGCCGGAACGGCCGCCGGGATCCTCGCCACCGGGACACCGGCGCCCCAGCCCGCGGCCGCTGGTGCGCCGACCGACGGGACGGCGGACACGGGCGCACCGGCCCCGCCGACCCCGGGAACCGGCGGACCCGCGAGCACGCGAGGAGTGACGGCCGACTCGGGGACGGCGCCTGCCGCCACGCCCGACGCCGGACCGTCCTCGACCGCCCCGACCGACGAGACCGCGCCGACGGGGACGGCCACCGCAGCGGCCCCGGAGCCTGCGGTGCCACAGCCCGCGCAGCCCCCGGTGACCGCCCCCGACGACGCTCCGGTTCCGCCCGTCCCCTGTCAGCAGCCGGGCGCCGACGACGGGTCGGCACCTGCCTCCGGTCTCGCCTCCGACGGTCTCGCCTCCGACGGTCCCGCCTCGGACGGTCCCGCCTCCGACGGTCCCGCCTCCGACGGCCCCGCCGAGCCCGGTGACACCGTCCCCGCACGGTCGGGGGCGCCCGGTCCCGCCGCGGCGCCGGCGCCCTCCGGGCAGGCCGACACGATCACCCCCCGGGTCCCGGTCGCCCCGCTGCAGGGCCACCTGCCCGAGCACCAGGCCGTGGCCGTCGCCGGCGTGAGCGCCGGGTCCTCCAGCGCCGGGTCGAGCTCCTCGGGGAGTTCCCCGACCCTGCCCGCAGCCGCGCTGACCGGGCACTGGCCGCCACTGCTCGGCGGGGTCCCCGTCTGCCCGGGGCGCGACCCGGGCGCCGCTCCCGGTGGTGACGCCGACGCCCCGGGCTCCCGGCCCGACTGACCCGCGGGACCCGGCTGCACGCGTGCCGGACCACCGGTGCCTGACGCGCCCGCCGCACCGACGCCGCGCGTCCACCGCTGCGCCCGCTGAGGCGGTGCGCACCCCCGTCCCACCGCTCGCCCGCCCCTGCGCCGTCCGCGCCCGGGCTCCTCCGAAGGACCTCTCGTGAACCACCGCACCACGAAGGCGGACCGCCCCGCACCCCGGGCCGTCCGCGTCGTCGACCGCCCGGTCTTCCTCAACCCCTCGGGACGCCGCTGGCGGCGGTTCCGGGCGGTCGGCCTGAGCCTGCTGGCCGTCTTCCTCGCCGCGGGGGCGGTCGTCGTCCCCCACGTGATCGCGCCACCGGCGCTCGGCGGCGCGCCCGTCCCGGACGGGCCGACGGTCGCCGACGTCGGCGTCCCGCCCGTGCTGGGTGCCGGCCCCCTGGTGCAGGTGGTCCGGCTGCTGCACGTCGACGGCGAGACCTACGCCCAGGAACCGTTCACCGGCCAGGTGGTGGCGCAGCTGCCGCCCGAGGACGTGGACGAGGCGGGGTCCGCGACCTACGCCCTGCGCCGCTACGGGTACGGCACGGGCGCGGGCCGGACCATCTCGCTGACCTTCGACGACGGGCCCCACCCCGTCTGGACCCCGCGCCTGCTCGACCTGCTCAGCCGCTACTCCGTGCCGGCGACGTTCTTCGTCACCGGGGACCAGATGGTCCGGTACCCGGAGATCATGCAGCGGATCGTGCGGGAGGGGCACGCCCTCGGCAACCACTCCCTCACCCACGTCGACGTCAACGTGACGACGGCGTTCCGGGAGCGGCTCGAGATCGCGGTGACCGACCGGGTCATGCGGGCGGAGACCGGCTACCGGACGGCGATCTTCCGGCTCCCCTACGAGGGGGACGACGAGGAGAGCATGCGCTACGACGCGCCGGGCATCCTCCGCGCCCAGCAGCTGGGGTACGTGGCGGCGTCACACGACTTCGACTCGCTGGACTGGGCCCACGCCAGCGGCCAGCGGGAGGGCGAGATCCCGCTGCCCCCGCTCGGGGAGCAGGACGACATCACGGTCCTGCTGCACGACAGCGGTGGCTCCGACCGCACGATGACCGTCGAGTACGTCGAGCGGCTGATCCTCGCCGCCCGGGAGGCCGGCTACACCTTCCACTCCATGCCCCAGGCGAACGCGGGGCTGGAGGACCTCGTCGGCCCGGCGCGACCGGACGTCTGGGACCGCATCACCGCGGCGGTGGTCTTCCTCCTCTTCGCCGTCCCGGCCCCCCTGCTCGAGGTCCTGTTCGTCATCGGGGTGGCCAGCATGCTCGGCTTCGGGCTGTTCAACACGGTGCTGGCCGTGACGCGGGCCCGGCGCCGGCGACGGCCGATCAACACCGCGACACCGGCGGTGACCGTCGTGATCGCCGCGTACAACGAGGAACTGGTCATCGTCCGCACGCTGCGGCACGTCCTGGCCTCCCGGTACCCGGTGCGCGAGGTGATCGTCGTCGACGACGGCAGCACCGACGGGACCGCCGCGATGGTGGGCGACGTGGCGGCCGAGGACGGCCGGGTGCGGCTGCTGCGGCAGGACAACGCCGGCAAGTGGGCAGCCCTCAACCGCGGCTTCGCCGCGGCGCGGCACCCGTACGTGGTGACGCTCGACGCGGACACCCTGTTCACCCCGGACACCGTCAGCCGGCTGGTGGAGCAGTTCCACTCGCCGCGGGTGGGAGCGGTGGCCGGCGTCATCAAGGTGGGCAACTACGCCCAGAACGTCGTGACGCGGTGGCAGGCGCTGGAGTACGTCACGCAGATCGGCGTCGATCGCGCGGCCGGTGCCCTGCTCAACGCGGTGATGATCGTCCCGGGGGCCTGCGCGGCGTGGCGCCGCGAGGCGGTGCTGGAGGCCGGCGGCTACAGCGACGCCACGCTCGCCGAGGACTGCGACCTCACGCTGATGCTCCACCAGCACGGCTGGCGCGTGGAACAGGCCGACGGGGCCGTGGCCTGGACCGAGGCCCCCGAGACCGTGGACGCCCTGCTCAAGCAGCGGGTCCGGTGGACGTACGGGACGCTGCAGGCCGTCTGGCGGCACCGCAACATGCTCCTGCGGCCCCGCTACGGCTGGCTCGGCGTGCTGGTCCTGCCCATGGCGGCGCTGACCATCCTCCTGCCGCTGGTCTTCACGCCCTTCATCACCGTCGTGGTCCTGCAGATGCTCGCCGACCGGGGACCGCTCGTGGTCCTGGCGTACTTCGGCGCCTTCGCCGTGGTCTACGGGGCGCTGGCCGCGGTCGCGGTGTGGCTGCTCCGGGAGCGCCCGGCCCACCTGCTGATGGTCCCGCTCTACCGGTTCATCTTCGAGCCGCTGCGGGCCTACCTGCTCTACGCCTGCCTGGGCACCGCGCTGCGCGGGGTGCGGCTCGGCTGGAACAAGCTGGCCCGGACGGCGAACATGGACGAGGGCCCGCAGGAACCGGTGCAGCCCCCGCAGCCCGCGGCGGTGCCGGCATGAGGCGCCGCAGACTGCTCCTGCTGGTCGCGGTGGCGGTCGTCCCGGTGCTGGTCGCCGCGGCGTTCGTCGTCCGGTGGGCCGTCTCCGACCGGTCCGCGCCGCTCGTCGCGGCGGCCTGGCTGCCGGCGTGGGACGACCGTGCGTCCGCGTCCCTGACCCCGGCGGTCGACGTCGGCGGGGTCACCGAGGTCAGCCCGACCTGGCTCACCCTCGGCACCGACGGGGCGCTGGTCGTGACCCAGCCGCCGGCCGAGGTCCGGGACCAGCTCCGGGACGCCGGTCTGCAGGTCCTGCCGACGGTCCAGAACTTCGCCGACGGCCAGTGGCAGGGGCAGGTGGTCGCCGACCTCCTCGCCGACGCAGGACGGGCCGAGGCGCACCGGGAGGAGCTGGTCCGGCTCGTCACGGAGAACGGGTGGGACGGACTGGACGTCGACTACGAGAGCCTGCCGCCCACCGCGGGACCGGTGTTCACCGAGTTCCTGACCGCCCTGGCCGACGACCTGCACGCCCGGGAACTCGAGCTCACCGTGGCCGTGCCCGCCCGCGCCGCCGACGACGACCCGGGCACGCTGGCCTACAGCTACCAGCAGATCGGCGCGGTGGCCGACCAGGTCCGGGTCATGGCCTACGACCACGCGTGGAGCGACAGCGCCGCCGGCCCGGTGGCCCCCGTGGACTGGGTGAGGTCGGTCGCCCGGTACGCGGTCGACCGGGTGCCGGAGGAGAAGCTGATGCTCGGGCTGGCGACCTACGGCTACGACTGGGTCGGCGAGCAGGGCGCGGTCCTGGGCGCCGCCGACGCGGTCGCCCTCGCCGAGCGGGTGGGCGCACGACCCCGGTGGGACGACGCCGCGGCGGCGGTCACCTTCACCTACACGGAGAACGGCCAGGAGCACACCGTCTGGTTCGAGGACGCGCGTGCCCTGGCCGCCAAGCAGGACGTCGCGGTGGAGCACGGGCTCCGCGGCGTGGCCATCTGGCGACTGGGCGGGGAGGACCCCGCCGTCTGGCCGACGGTGGCGGGGGTCACCACGGGAGGTGCGGAGGCATGAGACAGCGGGACCGCTACATCGACTTCCTGCGGGCCGCCGCGCTCGTCCGGGTCATCACCTTCCACGCCTTCGGCTGGGCGTGGCTGCCGCTGCTGTTCCCGTCGATGGGCATCATGTTCGCCCTCGGCGGCGGGCTCGTGGCCGGCTCCCTGGACCGGGCCGGCTCGGCCCGGGCCTTCCTGCGCAAGCGGATCCGCCGGCTGCTGCCGCCGTTCTGGGTGTTCGGCGGGGTGATGGTCGCCGTCATGCTGCTGCTGGGCTGGCAGGTGGGGCAGGACGACGGCTCGGCTCCGCTGACCTGGGACACGGCCTGGCTGTGGGTCGTCCCGCTCTCCGACCCGCCGGCGTCGTCGGCCGGGTACGAGTGGACGGCGCCGCTCTGGTACATCCGCGTCTACCTGTGGTTCCTGCTGCTCAGCCCCGCGATGCTGTGGCTGTTCCGCCGCTGGCCGCTGCGGACGATGAGCGTCCCGGTCGTCACGATGGGGCTGGTCACCCTCGGGTTGGTCAACTTCGTCGGGCGGACCCACGACATCGTCGTCGAGCTGTGCGTCTACGCCTGCTGCTGGATGCTCGGGTTCGCCCACCACGACGGCACGCTGCGCCGGCTGCCGCTGGGACGCACCCTCGCCGGCGGGGTCGCGCTCCTCGCCGCCGGCGCCTGGTACGCCTTCTCCCACCAGGCGGAGTACGGCTCGTACAACATCGACGACATCCCCCTGGCCGACATGCTCTACTGCCTGGGCGCGGTGCTCGTCCTGCTCCGCGTCTACCCGCGGTTCGGCTGGCTGGACCGGTTGCCGACGCTCGGCGCCGTCGTGTCGCTGTTCAACAGCCGGGCGATGACGATCTACCTGTGGGGCAACCTCGCCATCGCCATGGCGCCGGTCGTGCTCGGCGCGACGGTGCTCGCCCGGTACGACACCTCGGGTCCCCGCGGCATGGTCCTGGAGTTCGCCACCGCGTGGCTGCTCCTCCTGGTCGCCGTCCTGGTCGTCGGCTGGGTCGAGGACGTGGCCGCCGCGCGGCGGCCGCGGCTGCTGCCGTGGGACCGGGTCCCCCGCGCCCGGCGGGTGGTCCTGCGGGGCAACGTGGTCCGGGGGGCCGCCCCGGGGGCCGTCGACAGGCCGGCCCCGGCGGAGGAGCGCCGGAGCGTGGTGCGGGGCAACGTCGTCCGGGAGGCCGCGGGCACGGCGGAGGAGGCGTCCGGCCGGGCCGCTCCCGGCGCGGGACCCGTGCCCGCCCACCGGCCCGACCGGTTCCTCAAGCGCCTGGTGCCGCGGCCGCGGGCCCCGCTCGGCCCGCACCGTGCCCACGGGGCACCGGCGCGGCACTGACGGTCGCGGCTCCGGACGAGACGGTGGCGTGGGCCGGCCCCCGTGCCCGGCCCACGCCACCGTGGTCGACGTCCCCGGTGGGGACGGGGTCCCTCAGGCGGTCGTCTCGATGGCGCGGGCCAGGCGGACCTGCTCCTCGAGCACGTCGGTGATCCGGGCCTGCACCGCGTCGAGCTGGCCGATGACCTCGCTGGTCGCGTGGATGCCGGCGGTGACCTGGTCGCTGCTGGACTGGATGCCGGCGATCTGGTCCGACACCCGCTGCGTGGCCGCCGCCGTCTCCCGGGCCAGGTCCTTGACCTCGCTGGCGACGACGGCGAAGCCGCGGCCGAGCTCACCGGCCCGCGCGGCCTCGATGGTGGCGTTGAGCGCGAGCAGGTTGGTCTGGTCGGCGATGCCGGAGATGATCCGGATGACCTCGCCGATCGACGTCGACGCCTCGGTGAGGGCGGCGACCTCGGTGGTCATGGCCGACGCCTGGGACACCGCCTTCTCGGCGACCTCACCGGCCGCGGCGGCGGCCTCGCGCAGCCGGTCGACGCTGTCGAGCAGCTCGCGGGAGCGCTGCGCGTCGGCCGCGGCCCGGCGCAGCGTGTCCAGCCGCTGGCTGACCAGCTGCTGGACGTTGCGCAGCGCGGCGGCCCGCGACTCGGACAGCTCGATGGTCTCGGTGACGAAGAAGTCCATCGTCCCGATCACCCGGCCCCCGGCGGTGATGGGGAAGCAGACGCCGGACTTCACGCCGGCGCGCTGGGCGGCGGGCCGGCGCACGCAGTCGGTCACCTCCGCGAGGTCGCGGACGAAGACCAGGTCGCGCCGCTTCCAGGCGCGGCCGGACAGGCCCACGCCCTCGGCGAAGCTGGCGGCCAGGGTGACCGTGCGGAACTCCTCGCCGGCCGAGCCGGACTCGAGCTGGAAGCGCAGCACGCCCTCCGCCTCGTCCAGCGCCCAGAACGAGCCGTAGGCCCAGCCGAAGGAGGTGCGCACGCTCTCCAGCGCCGTCCGCAGGGCCGAGGCCTCGTCGGTGGCCTCGCCGACCCGGGTGACGACGGTGGTGACGGCGGCGCGGTCGTCGAGGGTCTCGCGCAGCGCGGCGGAGGCCAGGGCGGCCCGCCGGGCGTGGCCGAGCAGCCGGGTGATGGCCCGCCACTTCTCCTGGCGGACGCCGGAGAAGGGCAGCGGCGTGGCGCTGTGGAACTCCAGTACGGCGGTGACCGCGCCGTCGTCGACGGCGGGGAGGAAGCAGCCCTCCCGCGCGCCGGCGGCCCAGGCGGTCTCCCAGCGCACGCAGCCGCCGCGGCCGGCCGGGGCACCGGCCAGGTGGACGGTCTGCCGCTCGCGCAGCGCCTTCCCGCCCATCCCGGCGGACTCGGTCAGCACGCCGTCCCGCGGCCACGCGGCGGACATGGCCCGGGTGAGCGGGCCGCCCTCCCAGGCGAGGGCGAACGCACCGGTGGCGTCGGGCAGCCAGACCGCGCCGTACCCGAGGCCGCAGGTCTCCACGATGGTGCGGACGACCGCGACGTGGGCGTCGAGCACCGTCGTCACGCCGGAGTCGAGGGCCTCGACCACCTCCTCGAGGGTCTCGACGTCCCGGGGCATCGCCGTGGTCGCCGGCGTGCCGGACGGGTCCGGGTCGGTGCGCCGCCACATGGTCGTCCTCCGGGCTCGGGGACCCCCGGGGACGGTGGTCCTGCGCCGAGAGGTTCGGCAGCGCCGCCGCGGAGTGCAGCCGGATCGGAGCCGGAATCCGGCCCCGAGACCGGATCGCCACTCAGGCGGCGAGCGCGGGCTGCGTGTACAGCGCCGAGCGCCCGGCCTCCCAGGCGCCCAGCAGGTGCCGGGCGGCGAGCCCGTCGAGGGCGAGGGAGCAGGCCGCGCCGAAGAGCACGTCACCGAGGAGCACGGGGTCCTCGGCCACCAGGGAGCCGCACATGTCCACCGAGGCGATCTGCTCGTGGACGGCGTCGGCCTCGACGTGCTCGTCGTAGAAGACGGTCGTCGTCCCGTCGTGGCCGAGCCGGCGCAGCCCCGCGGAGTAGCGGCGGCTGGGCTCGGACGAGGTCATCTCCACGCAGGCCAGGTGGCCCAGCGCCGCCCCGCGCCAGCGGCGGTGCAGGCCGAACAGCGACATGGTGTTGACCGAGGTGAACGCGACGGCGGGCGCGTCGTCCCACAGGGCGCCGTAGCCGGCGTCCAGGCCCAGGTCGCGCATCATCCCGGCGAACAGCTCGCTGTGCATGCGCTCGGGGGCGCCGCCGCCGTACTCGTCGGCCTGGATCTCGACCATCGCGGCCTTGGCCCGGCCCGACAGCCGGGGGACGGCGAAGGTGTGCGGGTCGGCCTCCTTGAGGTGGTAGACCGACCGCAGGGTCAGGTACTCGCGCCACTGCTCGGCGGTGCCGCGCCTGGCCATGAACGACGACAGCGACGGGCCGTCGTCGGCGGCGATCAGCGCGGTCAGCTGCTGGTCGACCGGCTCGCCGGTGGGGGAGGGCGGGCCGGTGAGCTCGCGCAGCGCGGCGAGGTGCCGGCGCTCGAGGTGCGCGCGCAGCGTGATCAGGGCGGGGTCCCACTCGAGGGCGTCGTCGACGCCGTCGAGGCCCCGGTAGTGCAGCTCGTAGCACAGCGCCAGCGCCAGCTGCAGGTCGTCGTCGTGCAGGGGGTCGGCCGAGGCGTCCGCGGTGGTGCGGGCGAGGTCGGCGGTGGCGGGGGAGACCGACCCGGCGAGCAGGTCGTCGCGGAGGGCCGCGGACAGGGGGCCCCGGGCGAGAGGCAGGCGCATGGTCCCGCCCATGCCCAGCGTCGCGCACTTCGATGCACCGTGCGCGATGGGATGTCGCACGTCCGTGGCGGGCCGCCGGCCCGCTCCACCGGCCGGGCGCTGTTCTTCGGCCGGCTGTCGGGCAAGCTGGGCCGGCGCTCATCGGCGACGGCTCCGAACCCGTCCGGCTGTTCTGGGGGTACGTCCTGGGCGCCGCCGTCATGGTGCTCGGCGGCGTCGTGGCCGCGGTCCTCGGCGTCGCCGCCGAGGGGAAGTCGCTCGAGGACATCGCCACCCCGTCCGCGGCGCGCCGGCCGGGCACCCGCGCGGAGGGTTCGGCCCGGCCGCGGTACTGACAGCCGCGGTACGGACGGCTCCCCCGAGCGGGCGGCGCGGGCGGGGAGGAGGGTACGGACGTGCCCTTCGACCCGCCCGCGGGCGTGCTCAGCACCGCCGGTGCCGGCGGCTGGACGCTCGTCGAGCCGCTCACCTACCACGGCAACCGGGACACCTTCGTCGTCCCGGCGGGCTTCCGCACCGACCTCGCGTCCGTGCCGCGGCCGGTGCGGTGGCTGGTCCCGGAGTCCGGGCGGTACACGCTGGCCGCGGTGCTGCACGACTGGCTCTGCCAGGAGGGGATCGCCGCCGGCGTCGTCACCGCGCGGCAGGCCGACGGCATCTTCCGCCGGGCGATGCGGGAGGCCGGGGTGCCGGTGCTGCTGCGCTGGCTCATGTGGACGGGCGTGCGGTGGGGTGCGCTGACCGATCCCGAGCGGCGGCGCGGCTGGGTCCTCAGCGCACCCGGCGTGCTGGCGATCACGGCGCTGGCGGCGCCGCTGGTGCTGCCGCCGTCGCTGCTGGCCGTGCCGGCCCTGGTGGTCTACGCCGCCGCGGAGCGGCTGGTGTCGGGGGAGGCCGGGGTCCGTCCGTGGAGCCGCCGTCGTCGGTGGACGTTCGAGGACGGAGGGTTCCGGTAACGCCGCGGCTGGGTCAGACTCCGTGCGGGACGCGGGCGGATCGCCGGCGTCCGTCCCCGGTGACCACAGGAGATCCTGCATGTCCCTGCCCGTCCTGCGCCGCGCCACGGTGGCCGCGGCGCTGACGGCGACGATGACCGGCCTGGTCGTCGCCGCCGCCCTCGCGCCGGCCGGCGCCGCCCCCGGCGCTCCCGGCACCCCGGACCGGCAGACGCCGGTCGACGTCCAGCTGCTGGCCCTCAACGACTTCCACGGCGCGCTGGAGGCCCCGTCGGGGTCCGGCGGCCGCGTGCAGACCGGCCCCGACCCCGACGGCAGCGGCCCGCTGACCGCCCCGACGGTCAACGCCGGCGGTGTCGAGTACCTCGCCACCCAGCTCCAGCAGCTGGCCGCCGCGCAGCGGCAGGGGAACACCGTCACGGTCGCGGCCGGCGACCTCATCGGCGCCTCGCCGCTGCTGTCGGCCGCCTTCCACGACGAGCCGACGATCGAGGCCCTGAACCTGGCCGGCCTGGACTACGCCAGCGTCGGGAACCACGAGTTCGACGAGGGCTCGGCCGAGCTGCTGCGCATCCAGAACGGCGGCTGCCACCCGGTCGACGGCTGCGCCGACGGCACCCCGTACGAGGGCGCGGACTTCGAGTACCTGTCGGCCAACGCCTTCGTCACCGCGACCGGGCAGCCGCTGCTCGAGCCCTACGCGGTCCACGAGGTCGGCGGCGTCCGGATCGGCTTCATCGGCATGACCCTCGAGGGCACCGAGCAGATCGTCAGCCAGCAGGGCGTCGCGGGCCTGGACTTCGCCGACGAGGTCGAGACCGCCAACCGCTACGCCGCCGAGCTGCAGCGCCAGGGCGTCAAGTCGATCGTCGTCCTGCTGCACGAGGGCGGTGCCCAGAGCGGTCCCGACGCGTGGAACGTCGACCAGTGCAACGGCCTCACCGGCCCGATCGTCGACATCGCCACCGGCATGTCCGACGACATCGACGTCGTGGTCAGCGGCCACACCCACCAGGCCTACAACTGCCTGATCGACGGCAAGGTCGTCACCAGCGCCGGCAACAACGGCCGGCTGGTCACCGACATCGACCTGCAGATCAACTCCCGCAGCGGCGACGTCATGCGCGACCGGACGCGGGTCGACAACGTCATCGTCAAGCGGGACGTCGCCCCCGACCCGGCGCAGACCGCGCTGATCGCCCGCTACAACGCCGTCATCGGCCCCATCGCCAGCGAGGTCGTGGGCGACGCGGCCACCGCCATCGGCCGGGCCGCTGACGCCGAGGGCGAGACCCCGCTGGGCAACCTGATCGCCGACGCGCAGCTGGCCGACACCCGGGACGAGCGCGCGGTCGCGGCCTTCATGAACCCCGGCGGCGTCCGCGCCGACCTGGACGCCGGGCCGATCACGTACGGGGAGGCGTTCTCGGTGCAGCCGTTCGCCAACAACCTCGTGACCCTGGACCTCACCGGCGCCCAGCTCGACTGCGTCCTGGAGCAGCAGTACGCCCGCACCGGCAACGCGGTCGTGCTCCAGCCGTCGTCGACGGTGAACTACGTCGTCGACCCGGCGGCGCCCGCGGGCTCGGCGACGGACCCGTGCAGCGGTGCCCGGGTGAACGCCCTGGCGATCGACGGCGTCCCGGTCGTCCCCACCCAGGTCTACCGGGTGACGGTGAACAACTTCCTGGCCGGCGGGGGTGACGGCTTCTCGCAGCTCACCAACGGCACGAACGCCGTCACCACCTCGATCGACCTCGACGCGTTCACGGCCCACCTCACGGCCAACCGGCCGGTGAACGCCCCGGCGACCGACCGGATCGACCCGGTCGCCTGACACCCGCACCACCCCGTCCCGGCGGCGGTCCCCACCGAGGGGGCCGCCGCCGGCGCGCGTCCGGGGCCGTCCTGCGCCAGGCTCGCGGCATGACCGACACCTCCGGCCCGCCGTTCCGCGCCGACCACGTCGGCAGCCTGCTGCGCCCCGCGTCGCTGCTCGAGGCCCGCGCCCGGCATGCCGCCGGGGAGATCGACGACGCCGAGCTGCGCGGGATCGAGGACGAGGCCATCGCCGACGTCGTCCGGCTGCAGGGCGACCTCGGCCTGCGCACCGCCACCGACGGCGAGTTCCGCCGCGCCTCGTGGCACATGGACTTCATCTACGCCATCGGCGGCATCAGCAAGGTGACCGGCGAGGACATCGTCGTCCACTTCAGGAACGCCGACGGCACGATCGACTTCACCCCGGCCGGCCTGCACGTGGACGGCCCGCTGTCGATCGGGGAGCCGGTCTTCGGCGAGCACCTCGCGTACCTGCAGTCGCGGGTGGGGGAGGGGCAGACGGCGAAGCTGACCATCCCCTCCCCGTCGATGGTCCACTACCGCGGCGGCGCCGCGGCGATCGACCCGGCCGTATACCCCGACGAGGACGCGTTCTGGGACGCCCTGTCGGCGGCCTACGCGCAGCAGGTCCGGGGCGTCGCCGCGCTGGGCTGCACCTACCTGCAGCTCGACGACACCAGCCTGGCCTACCTCAACGACCCCGCCCAGCGGGCCGAGCTCGCCGCCCAGGGCCGCGACGCCGAGCACCAGCACGAGCGCTACATCCGGCAGATCAACGCCGCGCTGGCCGGCCGGCCCGAGGGCCTGACGGTCACCACGCACATGTGCCGCGGCAACTTCCGCTCCTCCTGGGTGGCCGAGGGCGGCTACGACTTCGTCGCCGAGGCGCTGTTCGGCGGCCTGGAGGTCGACGGCTTCTTCCTCGAGTACGACGACGCCCGCTCCGGCGGCTTCGAGCCGTTGCGGTTCGTCCCGCCGGGGAAGCGGGTGGTGCTGGGCCTGGTGACGACGAAGCGGCCCGCGCTCGAGTCGAAGGACGACCTCAAGCGGCGCATCGACGAGGCGTCGCGCCACGTGCCGCTGGAGCAGCTGGCGATCTCCCCGCAGTGCGGCTTCTCCTCGACCGTCGAGGGCAACGCGCTGACCCGCGACGAGCAGGTGGCCAAGCTGGCGCTCGTCGTCGAGGTCGCCCAGGAGGTCTGGGGCTACGCCTGAGCCCGGGCCGGCGGCACCGGGTCGCTGCCGCCGGCGCCGGGGCGGCAGCGGCGCAGCCGGCCGAGGGTCAGCCGCAGCCCGCGCAGCGTGCCGTGCCGGCGCAGCGCCTCCAGCCCGTAGGTCGAGCAGGTGGGCGTGAACGGGCACACCGGCGGGCGGGTGGGGCTGACCCGCTCCCGGTAGGCGACGACGAGCCGGACCGGCCAGCGCGCCGCCCACGGCGTCCCGGCCGGCGCCGGGGTGACCAGCGCCGCGGGCAGGGCCAGCCAGAGGAGGGTGAGCAGGCCGATCGCGTCGCAGCCCTCCGAGCAGCCGTCCCAGCCGTCGCAGGAGTTCCGGGAGGAGCGGGCGGAGCGGCGGCGGCGACGGCGGGTGCACCCCGAGCGGCTGGTCACGGCGGGGCATCGTGCAGGCCGCCGCCGGACCGGGGAAGGGGTTGCTGCACGGGTCGGGCCTGCAACGTCTCGTCCCTCGCGCCCCAGCCGCCCGCGCCGCCCCAGGCGTGGTCCGGAGTCGCGCCCGGGTTGCCGACCCTGGGGACGGGGCCCACGACGACCGCGGGGCCCGTCCGACAGGAGGCGCCCAGATGTCCGAGTCGCAGCCCGTGCCGCCGTCCGTGCCGCCGTCCGTGCCGCCGTCGCCCGGCCGCCGCTCCCGCCGGCTCACCGAGCTGCGTGCCGGGATGTCGGTCCTCGGCAGCGCGGCCGCCGACCTGGGTGTCGGCAGCCAGCCCGACGTCCGCGTGCTGCCCGACGGGCGGTTGTGGCTCGACGAGCTGGAGATGGCCGTGTCCGCCGCCGACGTCTACCAGGCCGCCCGCGGGCTGGTCGCCGCCCAGCTCGACGCCATCGCGCAGGTGACCGGCCGCCCGGTCGAGGACCACGCGCTGGCCTGGCTGGTCACGCTGCAGACCAACGAGGTCGTGGTGGCGGTGGAGGACGCGCCCGCCGTCGACGACGCCGCCTGACCCGTCAGGGGCTCCGGGGGAGCCGCCGGCGCGTGAGTCCGGGCACATCCGGGATGCGGCGCCGCCGCGTCCGCATTGACCCCTGGCGTGCCGAACCCCTGGGGACTCACGCGCCGCCGTGAGCTGGACAACTGCCGGGTGACGACCGCGGGCTGTCGACGCCGCGCGCGCTCGTCGTCCCTCCCGCAGAACCCCTGAAAGGCACCCCCGTGCTCGCACGTCTCCGCCGCGTCCCGTTCGCGGCGCAGGTCCTCCTCGCCCTCGTGCTGGGCGTCGCGCTCGGCCTCGTGGCCCGCGACCTCGGCCCCGTCGCCGACGGGACGCCCAACTGGCTCACCAGCACCCTGCAGACCGTCGGCCAGACCTTCGTCACGCTGCTCAAGGTCCTGGTCCCGCCGCTCGTCGTCACCGCGGTCATCGTCAGCATCGCCAACCTCCGCCAGGTCTCCAACGCCGCCCGGCTGGCCGGCCAGACCCTGCTGTGGTTCGCGATCACCGCGCTGATCGCCGTCTCCATCGGCATCGGCCTGGGCCTGCTCACCCAGCCCGGCCGCAACAGCGGCGTCGACGCGGCCGCGCAGGCCGCGCCCGAGACCACCGGCTCCTGGTGGGACTTCCTCACCGGCCTGGTGCCGGGCAACGTCCTCGGCCTGCAGGCCTCCGCCGCTGACGACGGCTCGATCGGCCTGTCGTTCAACGTCCTGCAGCTGATCGTGCTGTCGGTCGCGATCGGCGTCGCGGTGCTCAAGGTCGGCGAGCCGGCCGAGCCGTTCCTCGGCCTGGTCCGCTCCGCGCTGGCCGTCGTCCAGAAGCTGCTGTGGTGGGTCATCCTGCTGGCCCCGCTCGGCACCGTGGGCCTCATCGGCAACGCCGTGGCCACCTACGGGTGGGACTCGCTCGGCTCCCTCGGCGTCTTCGCGGGCTCGGTCTACGCGGGCCTCGCGCTGGTGCTGTTCGTCGTCTACCCGGTGCTCCTGCGCCTGCACGGCCTCTCGCCGCTGCGGTGGTTCGCCGGCGCCTGGCCGGCGATCCAGCTCGCCTTCGTCTCCCGGTCCTCGATCGGCACCCTGCCGGTGACCGAGCGGGTCACCGAGCAGAGCCTGGGCGTGCCGCGGTCCTACGCCTCGTTCGCCGTCCCGCTCGGGGCGACGACGAAGATGGACGGCTGCGCCGCGATCTACCCGGCGCTGGCGGCGATCTTCGTCGCGCAGTTCTTCGACGTGCCGCTCTCGCTCACCGACTACCTGCTCATCGCGCTGGTGTCGGTGGTCGGCTCGGCTGCCACCGCCGGCGTCACCGGCGCGGTGGTCATGCTGACGCTCACGCTGTCCACGCTGGGCCTGCCGCTGGCCGGCGTCGGCCTGCTGCTGGCGATCGACCCGATCCTCGACATGGGCCGCACCGCGGTGAACGTCGCGGGTCAGGCGCTGGTCCCGACGATCGTCGCCCGGCGCGAGGGCATCCTCGACCTCGAGCGGTTCCGCACCGGCCGGGCGTCCGCCCCGGTCGCCGCGGGGACCGGCGGGGTGGACGCCGACCTGCGGCAGCCCGCGGTCGCCTGATCCTCCGCCCCACCCGGCGACGGGCCGGGGACCCTCCAGGGGTCCCCGGCCCGTCGCCGCTTGCGCACCGGTGCCGCACCACGGGAGCGTGACGTCGGCGACGACGGTGGAGGTGGGACGTGCGCGACCTCGTCTACTACGTCGGGACGTCGGTCGACGGCTTCATCGCGGGCCCCGACGACGAGGTCGACTTCTACCCCCTGAGCGAACCGTTCACCGAGTGGATGGCGCTCGAGTTCCCCGACGCGCTGCCCACGCACGTGCGCCGGGCCCTCGGGGTGGACACCGCCGCCCTGCGCCGGTTCGACACGGTCGTCATGGGACGGCGCACCTACGACCCCGCCCTCGCCGCGGGCATCACCAGCCCCTACGCCCACCTGCGGCAGGTGGTGGTCTCGCGGTCGCTGGAGTCCCCGGCCCCGGAGGTCACCGTCGTCCGCGGCGACCCGCTGTCCGCCGTGCGCGCCCTCAAGCAGGAGCCGGGTCTCGACGTCTACCTCGCCGGCGGCGGGCAGTTGGCCGGTGAGCTGCTGCCCGAGATCGACCGCGTGGTGGTCAAGCAGTACCCGGTCGTGGCCGGCGCGGGCCGCCCGGCCTTCGGCGTGCGGTTCGCGCCCACCGCGCTCGTCCTGGACGACGTCCGCGTCTTCCCGGGCGGCCCCGCGGTGCTCACCTACACGCGCGCCCGCTGACCCCGGTCGGGGGGGCACATGGCCGCCCGCCGCTCCGACGTCCGCCGGGCCGCCGGCCTGGCCGTGCTGCTCGCTGCCTGGAACGACCTGCTGGTGCCACGGCTCCCCGAGCGGGCGTACACACCGGTGAACGCCGCGGCCGCGGCGACGCTCCTCGCGGCGGCCCGCTCCCGGGGGATCTCCCGGGCCGAGCGCGGCCTGGACCCGCGGCGGCTGCCCGCGGGCGCGCGGGAGGCCGGGACCTGGACCGCCGTGGTCGGCGCCGGGTACGCCACCGCCCTCGCCGTCCCGGCCCTGCGACCCCTGCTCGCCGACGCCCGCGTGACGGGACTCGGCACGCGGGAACTGGCCGTCCGGGTGCTGGTGCGCATCCCGGTCGGCACCGTGCTGTGGGAGGAGGTGGCGTTCCGCGGGGTCCTGCCCCCGGTGCTGCGGCGGGTGCTGCCCGCGCGGCGGGCGCGGGCTGCGGCGGCGGCGCTGTTCGGCCTCTGGCACGTGACGCCGACCGTGCGGACGCTCGCGGTCGCCGTGCCGGCCGCGGGCCCGCTGCGCCGGGCCGGCGCGGTCACCGCCGCCTGCCTCGGCACGGCGGGCGCCGGCGTGCTGTTCGCCCGGCTGCGCGAGCGCAGCGGCAGCCTGCTGGCGCCGGCGCTGCTGCACCTGGCGGCCAACGACCTCGGGGCGCTGGCGGCCGCGGCGGCCGGACGCCACCGGGGTCGACCCGGCAGCCGCTCCCCGTCGTCCCACGGGTCGGCGACCGCGGCGACGCCGGCCTCCCGCAGCGCCTCGTCGCGGGCCGGCCGGCACGGCCGCGGTGTGGAGCACCCCGCGGTGCGGGGTAGGGGGACCGGGCCCCGAGCCCACGGGGCGTCCCACCTCCCTCCGGAGGACCCGTGCCCGTGCTGACCTCCCTCCGTCCCGCCGGTCCGGCCCCGCGACGGGTCTGGACCGACGTGCCCGCCCTCGGCACCCGGGTGCACGCCCGGACCTGGCGCTCCGGCGAGGGCGCGGACCGCATCCCGGTCGTGCTGCTGCACGGGCTGGGTCTGTCCAGCCGCTACCTCGTGCCGCTGGGGCGGCGCCTGGCGGCCCTCGGACACGACGTGCTCGCACCCGACCTGCCGGGCTTCGGCCGCTCGCCGCGGGACCCGCACCTGCGCCGGCCCGGCGGTCCCGACGTCGCCACGCAGACCGGCCACCTGCTGGCCTGGCTCGACGCCTGCGGGGTCGGCCGGGCGAGCTTCTTCGGCAACTCGATCGGCGCGCAGGTCGGCGTCGAGCTCGCCGCCCGCCACCCCGAGCGGGTGGAGCGGCTGGTGCTGTCCGGCCCCACCCCGGACCCGCGGTACCGCCGGCCGTGGCAGCAGTACCCGCAGGTGCTGCGCAACCAGGTCTTCGAGGTCCCCACGCTGCAGCCGGTGATGCAGCTCGAGTACCTGTCCACGGGCGTGGCCCGGATGGTGCAGCAGCTGGTCCGCAGCTCGGACGACCCGATCGAGCGGCGGCTGCCCGACGTCGTCGCGCCGACCCTGGTGGTGCGCGGCCGGCACGACCGGACACTGACCCAGGCGTGGGCCGAGCAGGTCACCCGGCTGCTGCCCGACGGCCGGCTGGTGGTGATCGAGGGCGCGGCGCACAACGCCCACTGGTCGGCGCCGGACGTGTCCGCCCGGCTGGTGGACGTCTTCCTCTCCGGCGAGCTGGACCGCCGGGAGCCCATCGACGACGACGTCGTGCTGCCGCGGTCACGGCCGGGTGACCCGCTCGCCCCGGTCAGGCCGCTGCCGCCGACGGTGCACGCCGTCCTCGACGTCGTGAGCACGCTGGCGCTGCTCACCGTGCCGTGGACCCGGCCGTGGGGGCCGCGGACCCGCCTGCTGCTGGCCGCCTCCGGCGCGGCCGGGCTGGCCGACACGCTGCTCACCGACCACCCGGCCGGGCTGCTGCGCGTGCTGCCGCTGCCGGTCCACCTCAACCTCGAGGCGGCGGCCGGCCAGCAGCTGCTGCTCGCCGCCGCCACCTGGCTGCGCGGCGAACCGGTGGCCGGCCGGTGGGCCGCCGCCGTCCAGGGGACCTACGAGCTGCTGCGCGCCGCGACGGCGCAGGCGCCCGCGGGGCCGGCCCGGCTGGTCCCCGCCGGGCACTGACCGGACCCCCGTCGTTCCGGGTCGGGCTCGTCCGTGACGGGAGGACGCCGGGCCGGGGTGCCACGACGTCACCGGGTCGCGGACGCGCCCCCGCCGCTCAGGACCTCGGACAGACCGGTGAGGTCGAGCAGTCGCCGGGCCGACCCGCCGGGCGGCAGCACGACCTCCAGGTGGCCGGCCGCGGCCCGGGCCGCCTCGAGCAGCAGGCCGGCGCCGACGCTCGCGACGAAGCCCAGACGGGTGAGGTCCAGCAGCAGCGACCGACCGGCGGTGGCCTCGGCGAGCAGGGCCGTCCGCACCTCCGCGACGCCGGCGAGGTCGAGGTCGCCGGTCAGCTCCAGCCGGCGGCCTCCTGGCGCGTCCCCGGCCACCAGCGAGGCGGGGACGCCCGTCAGCGGGGCCGACCCCGGCGACGGTGGCGGTGGCGGGCTCGGTGGCGCCAGCCGGAACCGCAGCGCCGTGCCGCCCGTGCCGGGGACGACGTCGACGCCGCCGGCGAGCGCCGCGATCATGTCCAGCCCGCGGCCGCGGAAGCCGGGGTCGGCCGCCGCCGGCCGCCAGGTGCCCCCGTCGACGACCGTGGCCGCCACCCCGCCGTCGGGGTCGGCGACGAGCTCGACCTGCACGCGGCCCGGCTCGGTCGCGTCCCGGTAGGCGTGCTCGACGGCGTTGGCCGCGGCCTCCCCGACCGCCAGCTGCAGGTCCCCGGTGGTGTCGGGGGACAGCGCGGCCTCGTGCGCCCAGCGGGACACCTCCCGCCGCAGCCGCGCCAGCTGGGCGGGGTCCGCGGTCAGCTCGACGCGCAGGGGAGCGGGGTGCAGCCGGGCGGCGAGCACGGCGACGTCGTCGTCGGCGCCGGGGCCGCCCAGCAGGTCGGTGAGGACGCCGTCGACCAGCGCCGGCAGCGGCGCCGTCGCCCGCGCCCCGGCCGCCGCCGACAGCCGCGCGAGCCCCTCGTCGAGCAGGCTGCCCGGCCGCTCGACCAGGCCGTCGGTGTAGAGCAGCAGGGTCGCGCCGGGGGGCAGGACGCTCACCGTCTCCGGACGCCGGCCGGCGCCGGACACGCCGAGCGCCGGGCCGTGGCCGCCGTCGAGCAGCACGGCCGACCCGTCGGAGGTGAGCAGCAGCGGCGGGGGGTGGCCGGCGGTGCTGGCGGTGAGCCGGCCGGTGGCCGGGTCGAGGACCAGGCAGGCGACGGTGGCCAGCCCGGCGCCGTCGATCCGCCCGGCGAAGCCGTCGAGCAGCTCCAGGGCCCGCGCGGGCCCCTCCCCGGTGAGCAGCACGCCCGACAGCGCGCTGGACAGCCGGCCCATGACGGCCGCCGCCGAGGCGCCGTGCCCGACCACGTCGCCCACGACCAGCGCCGTCCGCTCGCCGGGCACGGGCACCACCTCGTGCCAGTCGCCGCCGGCGGACGTGCCGGTGACCGCCGGCAGGTAGCGGGCGGTCACCGTCAGCCGCTCGGAGGTGGGCAGGTGCGCCGGCAGCAGGCTGCGCTGCAGGGTGTCGGCCATCTCCCGGCGCACGTCGGCCAGCGCGGCCCGCTCCAGCGCCCCGGCGACCTGCCCGGCGACGGTGAGCAGGAACGCGCGCTCGGCGGCGTCGAAGGCCCGCGGCCGGTCGAAGACCACCGCCACCGCACCGACCAGGCGCGGACCGGCCAGCAGCGGCAGCGACGCCGTCGCCTGGGTCTCCGGGCGCAGGTACGGCGCCATCTCCGGGTAGCCGGACACCAGCGCCTCGCGGTCGGGCAGCCACACCGGGCGGCGGGTGCGGGCGGCCTCGGCCAGCGGGGCCGGCGCGGTCAGCCGGATGGTGGTGAACCCGGCGGCCCACCCCGGGGAGTCGCCGTGGACGTCGACGGTGTGCAGCAGGCCGTCCTCGCCGAGCACGCACACCGCGACCACCGCCGCGCCCAGCGACTCGTGCAGGCGCGCGGTGAGCGCGGCGCCGGCCTCCGCGGCGGTGCCGGCGGCGGCCAGGGCCACCGCGAGGTCGTGCAGCTGGCGCTGCCGCTCGGCCAGCCGCTCCGCGGCCACCGTCGTCGCGACCAGCCGGCCGAGGTCGCCGGCGAGCTCCCGGTCCGCGTCGTCGAAGCGGCGGCCGGCGTCCGCGGCGGCCAGGGACAGCATCCCGACCCGCTCCCCGCCGGTCACCAGCGGCACGACCAGGCGGGGGCCTGCGGCGAGCGGGTCGGCGGGCAGCGGGGCCGGCGCGCGCCCGGTGGCCTCGTCCCGCAGTGCCTCGGTCACCGCGCCGACGACGAACGGCTGCCCGGCCTCCACGGACGGGCGCAGCTCCTCGGGGACGACGAGCAGGGGCACGCCCGTGAGGCCCGGGGCGGCGTCGGCGGGAGCGGCGGCGACGATGCTGTGGCGGTCGTCGTCGCCGCGCAGCCACACCAGGGCCCGGTCGGCGAGCTCCTCGACGGCGAGCGCGGCCACCGCGGCCAGCCGGTCCTCCACCGCACCCGGGGCGGCCAGCGCCTGGCCGGCGGCCGCCAACAGCTCCGCGGCCCGTTCCCGGCGCCGGGCCTCGGTGACGTCGAACAGGACCGCGTGCAGCGTGCGGGCGGTGCCGTCCTCGTCGCGGGCGACGTGGCCCAGGTGCTGCAGCCACACCCACCGCCCGTCGGCGCTGCACACCCGGTAGGTCAGCGTGAAGTCGACCGCGCCGGCGTCGACCTCGCGGCGCACCTGCTCCAGCACGGCGTCGTGGTCGTCGGGGTGCAGGATCCGCGACCACAGCCCCTCGTCGGCCAGCCACCGCGAGGCCGGGTAGCCGAGCAGCTCCTCGGCCCGCTCGTTGACGAAGGTGAGCCGCAGCGTGGCCGGATCGCGCTCCCACACGATCGCGTTGAGGCCCGCGACCGTCGCCTGCAGCCGGGCCACGCTCGCCTCCGCGGCCCGCCGGGCGATCTGCTCCGCGATCCGGCGGGCGGCCTGCGCGGCGAGGGCCGCCTCGGTGGCGCGCCGCTCGGTGACGTCCAGGAGGCTGCCGCGGACCAGCCGCCGGTCGGGGTCGGGCAGCCGCAGCAGGGTGACCTCGCACGGGACGTCGGTGCCGTCGGCGCGGCGGTGGGTCCAGTCGAAGCGGGGCCGCTCGCCGGCCAGCGCCCGGTCCAGCTGCGCCGTCGCCGCCTCCCGCGAGGACCGCCCGTCGGGCTGCTCCGGCGGGCTGACCTCGACCGGCCCCACCTGCAGCAGTTCGGCCCGGTCCATGCCGAACAGCTCCTCGGCGGCCCGGTTGACCATGACGAACCGGCCCGCGTCGAGGTCGAGGATCACGACGGCGTCCGGGGCGTACTCCACCAGCGCCCGGTACCGCCGCAGCTCCGCGCGGTCGTCGCCGTGCGGGGCGTCCTCGGGTGGATCCGGCGCGTCGGACGCGTCCACGACGTCTCCCGTCGGTCGGGTGCCCGCCCCGCATCTGAGCCGCTGCCCGGCATTCTGCCTCGGCGGACGCCGTCTGCGAACCCCCCGGCGGGACCGCGCCGCCGGGCCACGCGCCCGGACGCGGTGCAGGGCGGTGGTCAGGGGCAGGCGGACTCCCGGGCACGGCCCCGGGGCGACGACGCCGGCCCCGGGTCCGTGCCCGCGGTCAGGACGTCCTCGCCCCGGCCAGGACCGGCTCCCGGCCGGAGGACGGTGGTGCCGTCGCGTCCCGCAGCTGCGCGACCCGGCTCCGGGCGAGCTGCCACGCACCGGGGACGGCCCAGAAGGTCCAGGCGATGTAGACGAACTGGAGGGGCAGCCGCAGCCACGGGTGCGAGGCGCCGGGGAGGCCCTCGATCCGGACGCCCGCCGCGGCGACGTAGACGTTGGCGGGGAACACGGCGACCAGGTACGCCGCGAGGGCGAGAGCCACCTCCCGGCGCCGGCGGTGGGGCGCCGCCAGGCCCACCCCGAACAGCACCTCGAGCAGCCCGGTCCAGAAGACGACCCGCTCCCGCGCGGGCACGAGGTCCGGCATGTGCTGCACGAAGGGCTCCGGCTTCAGGACGTGGGTGACCCCCGAGAAGGCCATCGTGGTGGCCATCGCCACCCGGGCGGCGTCCGGCGGAGGGCGGCGCCGGTGCAGCCGAGAGGGGAGCAGCCGGGCGAGGGCGTAGGTCCCGACCAGCACGACGAGGAGCACCATGGCTGGACCTCCCGGTCCGTTCTCCCGGGGACCGTTGTCTGGGTGACCGTTGTCTGGGTGGCCGTCGCCTAGGTGACCGGGGACGGCGGCGGTGCGGAGCTGGCCGGGCGCAGCAGGCGCTCGATCGCGTCGTCCCACGCCACGGGGAGCTCGTCGCCGCGACACGTCCACGACTCGAACCGCGTGGGCCGCATGTGCGGGCGCAGCGTCGCCATGACGGCCGCGTGCGGCATCTGCCGCGCGAAGCGCCCCAGCGCCGCGTCGTCGGTCCACGCGGACAGCGTCCAGAACGTCCTGGCGAGCGGCTGGGCCCGCAGGCTGTACCCGACGAGTCCCTCGGTGCGCTCCAGCTGACGGACGACCGCGACGGTGAGCCCCACGAACCGCGGGACCTGCACCAGCGACCGGAGCGGCAGCCGGCTGGCCAGCACCAGGTACTCGTCGTCCGGGACCGGGGAGAGGCGGCGACGCCACGGCACGGTGGGCACGTCACGCCTCCGGCCGTGACGACGCCGGGGGAGCGGGGGTGCGCACGGGCCGCGCCAGGCGCTCGTAGCGCGGGCGGAGCGCGAGCCGGTACAGGACCCGGAGCAGCAGCGGTTGAGCGGCCAGCATCTCCGCGCGTTCGGCCGGGGTCGCGTGGTCGAGCACCCACGGCCCGGCGAACACGACGGCGCGCGCGCCGACGACCTTCCACGCGGCCTTGCCCAGGGCCGTGAACTCCTCGGCCGTGAACTCGCGCCGGTACCGGGAGAAGGCGACGTCCTCCTCGTGGGGGAGGTGTACCCCGAGGATCTCCTGCAGTGCCTGCGCGGCACGGACGGCCTCCTCCAGGTCCCGTTCCCACCTGCTGCCCCCGGCGGCGGCGGGCAGTGCCCGGAGGCTCTCGCCCATGACCGCCAGGCGGTCGGCGAGCACGCGGTGTTCTCCCTCGAGCTCGCCGTCCGCGTCGGCGAAGGTCGGGTCCCGTTCCAGCAGCGCGGGATAGACGACCGCCTCCTCGGCGGTGTGGTGGTCGTGGATGGCGCCCTCGTACCTGGCGTACCAGGAGGCCAGCGCGGACAGCCGGTCCGCGTCGGCCGGGTGCGCCGAGGCGACGAGGGTGCGCAGCCGCTCGGCGTCCGTGCGCATCGCACGGTGCTCCAGGTAGCTGGGGCGGAGATCCGGCCGGGTGTCAGCGGTCATGAGAGGCCCCGTCTCTCCCCCGTGGACGGCGTGGTGCACGTTGGGGACTGCCGCGTGCCCACCCTGGCAGCGGCGCGCGGCACGGGGAACCGACTTTGGACTCTGCCCCACGCCCGTGGCGGCGGGGCGTTCCGGACGTGTTCCCCCGCGGGGGATCAGGTGCGGCGAGCACACCGGTACCCACCGTGCGAGACCCCGCCTACCCTGCGGTCGTCGATCGGCCGAGCGGGAGGTTCCGCCGATGGTCGCCCCCACCACGAGCCGGCGGGTCGTCGAGTCGCCGGGCCCCATCGACAGGAGCGGCCGGACGCTCGGGCTGGCCACCGCCGGCGTGCTCCTGCTCGACGGCGTCGGCGGCGGCCTCGCCGTGGCGTCCGGCTGGAACACCCCGGCCGAGGCATGGAGCGGACGGGCCGTCGCCGCCGCGCCCGCTCCGGTGATGGTCGCGCAGGCCACGCTCGCCGCGGCAGCGGTCCGCTGGCCCGGCCGGCGCGGGGCTGCGGCGGCCGGGCTGCTCGCCGCCGTGTGCCTGCTCAGCAGCCTGTCCGGCTTCTTCGACGGCCAGCTCGCGAGACCGGGGTTGCCCCGCCACCTCCTCGGGGTGCAGCTCCTGCTGGTCGGGGTGACCTCGGGCGTCGGGGCGCTCGCGGCGGTCCGGGCCCGGCGTCTGCTGCGCAGCGGGGAGTGACCCGGGGCGGCCGGTGGCCCGACCGGGACGGGGCCGGCCGAGCCGTCGGCTGAGCGCAGCACCAGGGCACGACAGGGGCCGGTGACCGCTGGCGCTGGTCACCGGCCCCTGGGTGTGCCGGGTGGATCAGATGTCCGGGTGGATCAGATGTCGTAGTACATCGCGAACTCGTGCGGGTGCGGGCGGAGGCGGATCGGGTCGATCTCGTTCTCCCGCTTGTACTCGATCCACGTCTCGATCAGGTCGGGCGTGAAGACGCCGCCGTCGATCAGGTACTCGTGGTCGACCTCGAGCCGGTCCAGGACGGCGTCCAGCGACGCCGGGACCTTCTCGATGCCCAGGGCCTCCTCGGGCGGCAGCTCGTAGAGGTCCTTGTCCACCGGCGCCGGCGGCTCGATCTTGTTCTTGATGCCGTCGAGGCCGGCCATGAGCATCGCCGAGAAGGCGAGGTAGGGGTTGGCCGACGGGTCGGGCACGCGGAACTCGATGCGCTTGGCCTTCGGGTTGTCGCCCGAGATCGGGATGCGGCAGCAGGCCGACCGGTTGCGGGCCGAGTAGACGAGGTTGATCGGGGCCTCGTAGCCGGGCACCAGGCGGTGGTAGCTGTTCACCGTCGGGTTGGTGAAGGCCAGCAGCGACGGGGCGTGGGCCAGCAGGCCGCCGATGTAGTGGCGGGCGGTGTCGGACAGGCCCGCGTAGCCGGTCTCGGCGTGGAAGAGCGGCTCGCCGTCCTTCCAGAGGCTCTGGTGGCAGTGCATGCCCGAGCCGTTGTCACCGAACAGCGGCTTGGGCATGAAGGTGACGGTCTTGCCCGCCTGCCAGGCCGTGTTCTTGATGACGTACTTGAACAGCATCAGGCTGTCGGCGGCCCGCAGCAGGGTGTCGAACTTGTAGTTGATCTCCGCCTGGCCGGCGGTGCCGACCTCGTGGTGACCGCGCTCGAGCTCCAGCCCGACGTTGGTCAGGTTGGTCATCATGTCGGCGCGCAGGTCGCTGTAGTGGTCGTAGGGCTCGACCGGGAAGTAGCCGCCCTTGGGGCGGGTCTTGTAGCCGAGGTTCGGGCCGACGCCGTTCGCGCCGGTCGCGGAGCCGGAGTTCCAGGAGCCCTCGACCGAGTCGATGTGGTAGTAGCCCTCGTTGATCCCCGTGTTGTGGCGGATCGAGTCGAAGACGTAGAACTCCGCCTCCGGGCCGAAGTAGGCGGTGTCGGCGATCCCGCTGCTGGCGAGGTACGCCTCGGCCTTCTTCGCCACGTTGCGCGGGTCGCGGCTGTAGGCCTCGCGCGTGATCGGGTCGTGGATGAAGAAGTTGACGTTCAGCGTCTTGCTCTTGCGGAACGGGTCGAGGAAGGCGCTGTTGGCGTCGGGCAGCAGCAGCATGTCCGACTCGTTGATCGCCTGGAACCCCCGGATCGACGACCCGTCGAAGCCGAGGCCGTCGGAGAAGGTGTCCTCACCGAACGCCGACGCCGGGATGGTGAAGTGCTGCATGACGCCGGGCAGGTCGCAGAAGCGCACGTCGACGTACTCGACGTCGTTGTCGCGGATGTAGGCGGCGACCTCGTCGGGACTGGTGAACATCGATCCTCCGGTATGGGGCGGACAGCCGACTCGCAAGCTATGGCCGGGGAGTTGCCCCGGGGTGTCCCGTCTGTTTCGGGGCGGTAACAACGGCTCCGGCGTGTCGCACCGGTCGCCGTCGCACGCGGTCGGCCGGGCGTGCTGCGGGCGGGTCCTACGCTGGTGGACATGGTCGGGGACGCGCAGCCACCCTCTCAGGAGCGCCGGCGGGGCGCGTCGCTGGGCCTGCCGGGGAGCGGGCCCGGGTCGCTGGCGCCCTTCGGCACCCGCGTGCTGGCGTTCCTGGTCGACGCGTTCCTCTCCGCCGTCGTCGCGGCCCTGTTCACCGCGCCGGACCTGCCGGGCAACTGGAGCCTGCTGTCGTTCGCGGTGGTCTACGTCGTGTTCCTCGTGGCGGTCGGGCAGACGCCGGGGATGCGGCTGCTGGGCCTGCGGCTGGCGCACCCGCACCCCGCGTCCCGGCTGGCGCTCTGGCGGGCCGTCGTCCGCACCGGGCTGCTCATGCTGCTGGTGCCGGCGCTGGTGGTCGACGCCGACGGCCGCGGCCTGCACGACCGGATCACCGACACCGCCGTCGTCCTCGACAGGTGATCGTGCGGCGCGAGCGGCCGGCCGACGCCGCCGCCGTCGACGCGGTGCACCGGGCGGCGTTCCCCACGGACGTCGAGGCCCGGTTGGTGGGGGAGCTGCGCGCGGACGCCGGCTTCCTGCCGCACCTGTCGCTGGTCGCCGTCGACGGGGACGACGTCGTCGGGCACGTGATCGCCACCCGCGGGTGGATCGACCCCCTCGACGCCCCGGCGCTCGGGCTGGGCCCGCTCGGCGTGCGGCCGGACCGGCAGGGAAGGGGCGTCGGGACGGTGCTCGTGCACGCGCTGGTCGCCGTCGCCGAGGCCGCGGGGGAGCGCCTCGTGGCGCTGCTCGGCGACCCGGCCTTCTACGCGCGGGCCGGCTTCGTGCGCGCCTCGGACCTGGGCGTCGACCCGCCGGACCCCACCTGGGCCGAGCACTTCCAGGCCCGCCGCCTCGCCGGCCCGGAGCAGCGCGGCACCTTCCGCTACGCGGAGCCCTTCGACTGGCTGTGAACGACGAGAGCCCCGCACCGGGCGGTGCGGGGCTCTCGTCGGGGAGTCCTAGCGGCGGCGGACCTGCCGCTGGCTGACCGTCATCTGCCGGCCGCCGGGCAGCGGGCCGCCGGGGACGGGCGGGCGCGCGCCGCCGAGCGCGGCCAGCCGCCGGCCGAGGGTGTTGACCTCACCGGCGGACAGGTTGCGGGGCAGCTTCATCACGTGGGCGCTGAGCTTGCGGAGGGGGACCTGCCCCTCCTCCTCGCCCACGGTGACGTCGTAGATCGGTGTGTCGCCGATGACGCGGGCGATGCGCTTCTTCTCCTGCGCCAGCAGGCCGCGGACGCGGACCGGCGAGCCCTCGCCGACCAGGATGACGCCCGGGCGGCCGAGCACCCGGTGCACCGCGTCGAGCTGGGCGGTGCCGGCGACGCCGGCGGAGACCCGCCAGTCACCGCGCATGCCCTCGAGCACCCACGCGGCGGCACCGGGCTGGCCCTCGACCTGGCGGTAGGCCGAGCCCTGCGCGCGGCGGCCGAAGACGATCATCGCGGCCAGCACGCCGAAGAGGACCGCGATCGGCAGGAAGAGGAACGGCGCCCCGAACAGGATGGCCAGCAGCTCGATGACGCCGGCCACCGCCACGAAGGCGATGAGCATGTACCACGGCAGCCTGGGGTCGTTCTTCCGCGTCAGCGAGTAGGCCTGCTTGATCATGCGGACCTGGTTGCCGACCTTCTTCAGCCGGCCCACCTTCGGCTCGCCGTCCTTGCCGGTCTTCACGGGCTTGCCGGCCTTCCCCGCCGCGGTGGCACCGCCCGTCGACCGGCCGCGCCCCGCGGCGGGGCCCCGGCCGGCGTTGCCGGCGGGAGCGGGGGAGTCTGTGGGCTTGCTGCGTGCCATGTCCCCAGGATAGGGGCGTCGCGCAGCGGTCCCGGTGAGCCCGCGGGGCGGTCAGCCCCGAGTGGTGAGACCGCGGGCCTCGACGGCCTGCTGGTAGAGCCGCCCGGCCCGGTAGGAGCTGCGCACCAGGGGCCCGGCGAGGACCCCCGGGAAGCCGATCTCCTCCGCCGTCTTCTGGAAACCGACGAACTCGTCGGGCTTGACCCAGCGGACGACGGGGTGGTGCCGCGGCGAGGGCCGCAGGTACTGGGTGATCGTCAGCAGGTCGCAGCCGGCCTCGTGCAGGGCGCGCATGGTCTCGACCACCTCGCCGGGCTCCTCGCCCATGCCGAGGATGAGGTTGGACTTGGTGACCAGCCCGGCCTCGCGGGCGGCGGTGATCACCGCGAGCGACCGCTCGAAGCGGAAGCCGGGGCGGATGCGCTTGAAGATCCGCGGCACGGTCTCGACGTTGTGCGCCAGCACCTCGGGCCGCGAGGAGAACACCTCGGCCAGCTGGCCGGGGTCGGCGTTGAAGTCGGGGATGAGCAGCTCGACGCCGCAGCCGGGGACGGCGGCGTGGATCTGGCGGACGGTCTCGGCGTAGAGCCAGGCCCCGCCGTCGGGCAGGTCGTCGCGGGCGACGCCGGTGACGGTGGCGTACCGGAGCTGCATCGTCGCGACGCTCTCGGCGACGCGGCGGGGCTCGTCGGCGTCGAACTCGGCGGGCTTGCCGGTGTCGATCTGGCAGAAGTCGCAGCGCCGGGTGCACTGGTCGCCACCGATGAGGAAGGTGGCCTCCCGGTCCTCCCAGCACTCGTAGATGTTGGGGCAGCCGGCCTCTTCGCAGACGGTGTGCAGGCCCTCGCGGCGCACCAGCGACTTGAGCTCGGTGTACTCCGGGCCGGTCTTGAGCCGGGTCTTGATCCACTCCGGCTTGCGCTCGATCGGGACCTGGCTGTTGCGCACCTCCAGGCGCAGCAGCTTGCGGCCCGAGGGGCCGATCCGGGACGGCTCGGAGGTGCTGGTCGCCACCGTCTCGCTCATGATCCCCACCGTACCCCCGGACGGCGATCGCCCCCGCCGCCCCGAGGGCAGCGGGGGCGATCGGCGCGCGGGTACCGGATCGTCAGGCCTGGCCGGCGGCGGGCCCGGCGGTCGGGCCCTCGTCCGCCCCGCCGCCGCTGGTGAACGGCTCGGGCGCGGTCTGGGTCGGGTCGGTGGCGCCGGCGTCGTCGTCGCCGGCCACGTTCTGGGCGTCGCGGATGCCCATGTCGGACTCGGGGGGAGCCGAGTCGCCGGCGACGAACATGGCGTCGGAGACGGTCTTGCCGGAGTCGTCGTTGCTCGGGGAGCTGGGCACGGGGTCCTCTCGGTAGCTGGGCACGGGCCCGTCACCGGCGGGTGCCGGCGTCCACGGGTCCTCGGTCTTGCGGCGCAGGAACGAGAACGCCGCCGCACCGACCGCCAGCGCGAGCAGCACCCACGGCCAGCGGCGCGGCTCGGACTCCGTACCCACCTTCCGCCTCACCTGCGCAGCCTTCTCCGCGGTCTTCCGCGTGGCCTTCCGCCTGGCCTTCCGGCCGGTCTTCGCGGCGCCGCCGACGAGCTCCGCGCGCCGGTGCTCGAGCTCGCCGAGGGCGGTGCCGACGCCGGCGACCAGGCTGTCGCGGGCGCTCCCCAGCGCCGGGACGACGGTGTCCCTGGCGGCGGCCACCCGCGGGGCGACCTCGGCGGCCAGCGCCTTGCGGGTGGCGGCCGAGGCGGCTTCCACCCGGGGCGCGAGGTCCGCGGCGGCCTTGGCGGCCGCGGCACCGGCGGCGGTGAGCGCCGAGGTGACCGCCGGGCCGGCGGACTCGCGGGCGGCGACCACGCGCGGGGTCAGGGCGTCGACGGCGGCGTCGACGCGCTCGCGGGCGGCGTCGAGGACGGGGTTGGCCGCCTCGCGGGCCGCCACCACGCGCGGGGTGAGCGCCACGACGGCGGCGTCGACGCGCTCGCGGGCGGCGTCGAGGACGGGACTGGCGGCGCCCCGGGCGGCGTCCACCCGCGGGGCCAGGGCCTCGCGGGCCGAGGCGACGGCGGGCGCGGCCACCGCGACGGCGGCGGCGACCCTGGGGGCGGCCGCCTCGCGCGCGGCGTCCACGCGGGGGGCGAGTTGCTCCGCGGCGGCCCGGCCGGCCTCCGTGACGGCGGCGCCGAGGTGACTCAGCCCCTCCTGGAGCTCGGCCCCGATGACCTGGCCGCGGGACTGTGTGCGGGACACGGGATGCACCTCCGGGTTGATCGACTCCGGCCATCCTGCCCGCTCCGGCGGGAAGGCACATCCCCGGGAACACCGTCCCGCGCGCTCAGGCCGGGCGGAGCAGCCCTGCGCGGTGGGCGGTCAGCCAGCGCAGCAGGTCGGGGACCGGCATGGGCCGGGCGACGGCGTAGCCCTGGGCGACGTCGCAGCCCAGCGCGGCGAGGCGGGCGGCGGTGGCGAGGTCCTCGACGCCCTCGGCGACCAGGCTCAGGCCCAGGTCGTGGGCGAGCGCGACGGTGTGCCGCACGATCGCCGCGGCCCGCTCGTCGCGGTCGACGTCGGCGGTGAGGCTGCGGTCGAGCTTGAGCTCGTCGGCCGGCAGCCGGCGCAGGTAGGCCAGCGAGCTGTAGCCGGTGCCGTAGTCGTCGATGGAGGTCCGCACGCCCAGGCGGCGCAGCTCGCCGAGCACGGTGCGGCCGCGCTCGGGGTCGGCCATGAGGGTGTCCTCGACCAGCTCCAGGGTCAGCGCGGCCGGCGGCAGCCCCCGCCGGTCCAGCTCGGCGGCGACCTTGCCGGGGAGGTCCAGGTCGGCGACGTTGGCCGCGGACAGGTTCACCGACACCGGCACCCGGTGCTCGTCCCACCAGCGGGTGACCGCGTCGAGGGAGCGCGCGAGCACGGTGTCGGTCAGCGGGCGCAGCAGGCCGGCCTGCTCGGCGGCGGGCAGGACCTGGGCGGGGCCGAGCAGCCCGCGCCCGGGGTGGTGCCACCGCAGCAGCGCCTCGACGCCGACGACGTGGCCGTCGTCCATGGCGACCTGCGGCTGCAGGTGGACGTCGAGCTGGTCCTCGGCCAGCGCGGTGCGCAGCTCCTCCATCGTGCGCAGCCGCTCGCCCGAGCCGCTGGTCGGGTCGGGGACGTAGACGTGCACGCCGGCGCGCTCGGTCTTGGCCGCGTACATCGCCACGTCGGCGCAGCGCAGCAGCTCCTGGACGTCGTCGGCGGGGACCGGCGCGGTCGACACGCCGATGCTCACGCCGACGTGCAGCCGGATGCCGTCGACCTCGAACGGCCGGCGCAGCAGGTCGTGGACGACAGCGGCGCGCTCGGCGGCGGTGTCCAGGTCGACGGCGGGCAGCAGGACGGCGAACTCGTCGCCGCCGAGCCGGGCGAGCACCTCGCCGGGCCGCAGCGCGGGGGCCACCCGCGGGCCGACCTGGCACAGCAGCTGGTCGCCGGCGCCGTGCCCGAGGCTGTCGTTGACCTCCTTGAACCCGTCGAGGTCGAGCAGCAGCAGCGCGGCGGGGGAGGCGGTGGTCGCCGCGGCGACGACGGTGCGGGCGCGCTCGAGCAGGGCGCGCCGGTTGGGCAGCCCGGTGAGCTCGTCGGTGCGCGCCTCCTGCCGGACCACCGCGAACGACCGCACCTCGCGGAAGGTGACCGCGGTGCGGGCCAGCGCGGCGAGCACGCAGCCCACGGCCAGCCACCCGGCGCTGTCGGGCAGGTCGTCGCCGTAGCCGGCGGCCAGCACGGCGAGGGCGGCGAGCGTGCCGGCCAGCGGCAGCGCGACCAGCCGCCAGGTGATGCGCACGCCCTCCTGCCCGGCGCCGCGCCGCGGATCGCCGGTGGTGCGCCACGCGGCCACGGCGGCCAGCAGCACGCCGGCCTGCCACACCAGCTCCAGCGGCCCGCCGTCGGCGTAGCGGCCCTCCGCGCTCAGCACGAACAGGGCGGCGTCGGCGACGCAGAACAGCGCGATGGCCCCGGCGATGGTCAGCAGGGTGCGGTCCAGGTGCACGCCGAGGATGGCGCTGACCCCCACCAGGAGGGCCAGCAGCAGCACGTCGGCGCCGGGCCAGGCGAGCTGGGCGACCGAGACGTGGCTGCTGTCGGTGAGGTAGGGGCCGAGCAGGAACCCGGTGCCGACCGCGGTGGTGCCGAGGGCGGCGACCACGCCGTCGAGCCACATGCTGGGCAGGAACCGCGCGACGCGGGCGCGGATGAGCACGAACAGCGCGACGTAGAGGCTGCCGTAGGCGACCGCGACGCAGGTGTCGGCCACGGGGGCCGGCGTGGTGCCCGCCTGGCCGGTCTCGAGGATGCGGGCGACGTTGCCGGCCGCGCCGACGACGAGCGAGGTGGCCAGCGCCCGCCAGGCGAGGGCCTCGCGGGGGGCGAGCCGGGCGGTCAGCCAGCAGGCGGCGCCGGCCGCCAGCCAGGACAGGTGGTAGAGGACGACGTCGTAGACGACGTCCCAGGCCCGCCCGGGCGGGCGCGGGCCGACGCCGGTCGCGAAGAGGGCAGCGGCGACCGCCGCGACCACCACGAGGTGGCCGCGGGGACCGGTCCCCGCACGCCGGAGGGACACCTGAGTGCGCCGCACGAGGACGACAACGGCCGGTCCGCCGTCCGGGTGCAGTCCGGAGCCCCCCGACCGACCCGTCCGGGTGAGTCCCCGGGCGGTAGACTCGGGGGCGTGACCGGCGGACGCCTGCTTCTCCGGCCGTGCTGACCTGAACGCTCACGTCAGCACGGCGACCCCTCCTGCGTGAGGGGTCTTTTCATGTCCGCCGACGGATGACCCCGGGAGCACCGCGATGAGCCAGACGGCCAGCCAGCCCACGACCGAGCCGGCCGAGGAGGGCGTCCCCCCGCACCGCTACACCCCCGCCCTCGCCCAGCGGATCGAGCTGGAGTGGCAGGACCGGTGGGAGCGGGAGGGGACGTTCCACACGCCCAACCCGGTGGGCCGCCTGTCCGAGGGCTTCGAGCGGGTCGAGGGCCGGCCCAAGACCTTCATCATGGACATGTTCCCGTACCCCTCGGGTGCGGGCCTGCACGTCGGGCACCCCCTGGGCTACCTGGGCACCGACGTCACCAGCCGGTTCCGCCGCATGGACGGCGACAACGTGCTGCACCCGATGGGCTACGACGCCTTCGGCCTGCCCGCCGAGCAGTACGCCGTGCAGACCGGGCAGCACCCGCGGATCACCACCGAGGCCAACATCGCGGCGATCCGGGCGCAGCTGCGCCGGCTGGGCGTCGACCACGACGAGCGCCGCACCTTCGCCACGATCGACCCGGGCTACTACCGGTGGACCCAGTGGATCTTCCTGAAGATCTTCGGCGCCTGGTTCGACGAGGAGGCCGGCCGCGCCCGCCCGGTCGAGGAGCTGGTGGCCGAGCTGGACGCCGGCACCCGTGAGCCCGCGCCGGGCACCAACCCGTCGGGGCGGCCGTGGGCCGAGCTGTCCGACGTCGACAAGCGGAAGGTCGTCGACGCCCACCGGCTGGCCTACCTGCACGAGGCGCCGGTCAACTGGTGCCCGGGCCTGGGCACGGTGCTCTCCAACGAGGAGGTCACCCCCGACGGCCGCTCCGAGCGCGGCAACTTCCCGGTGTTCCGGCGCCCGCTGACCCAGTGGATGATGCGGATCACCGCCTACTCCGAGCGGCTGCTGGCCGACCTGGACCGGCTGGACTGGTCGGACTCGGTCAAGCAGATGCAGCGCAACTGGATCGGCCGCTCGACCGGCGCGCGCATCCGCTTCGCCGCCGGGGACGAGACGATCGAGGTGTTCACCACCCGCCCCGACACGCTGTTCGGCGCGACCTACATGGTGCTGGCGCCCGAGCACCCGCTGGTCGAGACGCTGACCGCGGCCGCGTGGCCCGACGGCACCGACCCGCGGTGGACCGGCGGCGCGGCGACCCCGGGCGAGGCGGTGCGCGAGTACCAGCGGCAGGCCTCGCGGCGCTCGGAGCTGGACCGGCAGAACGAGAGCCGGGAGAAGACCGGCGTGTGGCTGGGCACCACCGCCGTCAACCCGGTCACCGGGCAGGAGCTGCCCGTCTTCATCGCCGACTACGTGCTGACCGGCTACGGCACCGGCGCGATCATGGCCGTCCCGGGCGAGGACACCCGCGACTGGGAGTTCGCGCAGGCCTTCGGCCTGCCGATCGTGCGCACGGTGCAGCCGCCCGCCGACTTCGACGGCGGCGCGTACACCGGCAGCGGCCCGATGATCAACTCGTCGAACGAGCACGTCTCGCTGGACGGGCTGACCGACAAGGCCGCCGCCATCGCGCGGATGACCGAGTGGCTGGTGGCCGCCGGGCACGGCGAGGCGACGACCACCTACAAGCTGCGCGACTGGCTGTTCAGCCGGCAGCGCTACTGGGGCGAGCCGTTCCCGATCGTGTACGACGCCGACGGCCTGCCGCGCGCGGTGCCCGAGTCGCTGCTGCCGGTGCTGCTGCCCGACGTCGACGACTACTCGCCGAAGACCTTCGCCGACGACGACGCCGACTCCCAGCCCGAGCCGCCGCTGTCGCGGGTCACCGAGTGGACGATGGTCGAGCTGGACCTGGGCGACGGGCCGAAGCCCTACCGGCGCGAGACGAACACGATGCCCAACTGGGCGGGCTCGTGCTGGTACTACCTGCGCTACCTGGACCCGACCGACGACGACCGGATGGTCGACCCGGAGCTGGAGCGGTACTGGCTGGGCCCGCGGTCGCCGGGCGACGTCGGCGGCGTGGACCTCTACGTCGGCGGCATGGAGCACGCGGTCCTGCACCTGCTGTACGCCCGCTTCTGGCACAAGGTGCTGCACGACCTGGGCTACGTGTCCAGCGAGGAGCCGTTCCGGCGGCTGGTCAACCAGGGCTACATCTCCGCCTACGCCTACACGGACGAGCGCGGCTTCTACGTGCCCGCCGCCGAGGTGGTCGAGGAGGACGGGCAGTTCCTCTACGAGGGGAAGCCGGTCAACCGCGAGTACGGGAAGATCGGCAAGTCCCTGAAGAACATGGTCACGCCCGACGAGATGATCGGCGCGTACGGGGCGGACACGTTCCGGGTGTACGAGATGTCGACCGGGCCGCTGGAGCAGTCGCGGCCGTGGGACACCAAGGCCGTCGTCGGCTCGCAGCGGCTGCTGCAGCGGATCTGGCGGGTCGTCGTCGACGAGGAGACCGGCGCGGTCCGGGCCGCCGACGACGCCGCGCCGTCCGAGGACGTGCTGCGGGCGCTGCACAAGGCGATCGCCGGCGTGCGCGACGGCATGGCGACGCTGCGGTTCAACGTGGCCATCGCCCGGATCGCCGAGCTGACCAACGCGCTGACCGCGGCCTACGGCGCCGACTCCCCGGTGCCGCGGGCGGTGGCCGAGCCGCTGGTGCTGCTGGTGGCGCCGCTGGCCCCGCACCTGGCCGAGGAGCTGTGGGCGCGGCTCGGGCACGACGGGTCGATCGCCTGGGCGCCGTTCCCGGTGGCCGACGAGCGGTGGCTGGTCGAGGACACCGTGCAGGTCGCCGTCCAGGTCAACGGCAAGGTGCGGGCGCAGGTGACCGTGCCGGCCGACGCCGACGCCGCGGCGCTGGAGGAGGCGGCGCGGTCCGACGAGAAGGTCGCCGCGCAGCTGGACGGCAAGACGGTGCGGCGCGTGATCGCCGTCCCCGGCCGGCTGGTCAACTTCGTCGTCGCCTGACGATCGTCCGTCCCGCCCGGACCCCGGTCCGGGCGGGACGGGCGCTGACGACCGCGTTCCGCTCGGAGCCCGGCCGGGTCAGGCCACTGCGCAGGCCACTGCGGGGGCCGCACCGGCGCGGGAGGTGGTCAGGCCGACGGAGGTGCAGTGCCGCAGCCGGGCCCTCAGGCGGCGGGGGCGAGGGTGAGCACCCGCCGCATCGCCGCCTCCACCGCGTCGACCACCTCGGCCACCGGCACGTCGCGGCCCAGCTCGGCGCTGAGCGAGGTGACCCCGGCGTCGGCGATGCCGCACGGGACGATCGCGCCGAACGCGCCGAGGTCGGGGTCGCAGTTGAGCGCGAACCCGTGCATCGTCACCCCGCGGGCGACCCGCACGCCGATCGCGGCGATCTTGCGCTCGGGCCGGAACCGGCTGCCGGGGCCGGGGGCGTCGGCGGCCACCCAGACGCCGCTGCGCCCGTCGACGCGCATCGTCTCCACGCCGACCGACGCGCAGACCTCCATCAGCGCGTCCTCGAGCCGGCGCACGTGCGCCACGACGTCGACCGGGTCGGGCAGCGCCACGATCGGGTAGCCGACCAGCTGGCCGGGCCCGTGCCAGGTGATCTTGCCGCCGCGGTCGACGTCGACCACCGGCGTGCCGTCGAGCGGGCGCTCGTGCGGCTCGGTGCGCCGGCCCGCGGTGTAGACCGACGGGTGCTCGAGCAGCAGCACCGTGTCGGGCGCCTCCCCGGTCAGCCGCGCGGCGTGGATCTCGCGCTGGCGTGCCCAGGCCTCCTCGTAGGGGACGGTGCCTGCACGGACGACGCGCAACTCGGTCACGGCTCCCAGCCTAGGCCCGCGCTCAGCGCAGCCGGCGGGGCTCGAGGCGGGTCTCGACGGCGGTGCCGTCGGGGTCGCGCTCCACCCGGTAGGCCGCCTTGCCCGGCCGGTCGGCGACCGCCTCGACGAGCGCGGTGCCCCGGTAGACCAGGCCCACGCCGTCGTCGGTGGCGTGCCCGGCCGGCAGCGTCCCGTCGGCGACCAGCCGCTGGTACAGCGGGCGGCGCTGCTCCTCGGAGTCGTGGTGGACGCCGTTGGAGGTGGGGATCAGCCCCAGGCCGTTCGTCACCGGGCGCAGGTCGGGACCGTAGGAGTCGGTGGTGCCGCCGACGTGCCAGCACAGCGACCCCGCCGACACCCCGCCGAGCACGACCCCGGCCCGCCAGCACTCGGCCAGCACCTCGTCGAGACCGTGCACCCGCCACACCGCCAGCAGGTTGGCCACGCTCCCGCCGCCCACCCAGATCACGTCCTGCTCCAGCAGGTGCGCCCGGACGTCGGCGACGGTGGGCATGGGGAACAGGCTCACGTGGCTGAGCCGGACCGCGCCGCCGGCGAAGGCGCCGTACACGCCGGCCAGCCGCGCGGGGTCGTCGCCGGTGGCGGTGCCCAGGTAGCACAGGCGCGGCTGCGCGGGCGCCCCGGCGAGCTCGACGGCGAGGTCGAACACCGGGCCCGGCGCCCAGTCGTAGGGACCCCGGCCGCGGGAGTCGAAGCCGATGCTCGTGGCCACGATGGTCGGGGCGGTGGCGGGCATCAGGCCGCTCCGGTCGCGGTCGCGGGCCGCAGCCGGCGCAGCACCGCGGCGGCGGTGCGGCGGCCGCTGGCCATGGCGCCCTGGATGGACGGGGTGTCCCGGTGGTCGCCGCAGACGTACAGGCCACCGCTGAGGTCGACCGGGCGGCGCAGCCGCAGCGGGGGCAGCGCGGCCGGCTGCGCGCCGGTCACGGTCACCGTGGTCAGGTGCCGCAGGTCCGCCGTCGCGACGTCGTGCAGCCGGGCCACCTCCTCGCGCACCTCGGCCTCCGGGGTCGGTGCCAGCGAGCTGCTGGCCAGCAGGGCGCGGCCGTCGGGGGAGTAGGCGGGCTGGGCGTCGGTGAGCACCACGCTGTTGACCAGCCGGCCGCCCGGCGTCCCCAGGACGATGAGCGGCTCGGGCCACGGCGAGGCCGGCAGCACGTGGTAGTGGGTCGTCACCTGGCGGGGCGCGGCGGCCTCCACCGCCGGCACCAGGGCGGCCGCGGTGTCGGGATCGGTGGCCACCACGACGGCGTCGGCGCGCACCGGGCCGGCGTCGCTGTCGACGGAGGTGCCCGTGACCGCGGTGACCCGGACCCCGTGGTGGACTCGCCCCTCGCCGACCCCGGCGGCCAGCTGCTCGCCGATCGCCTGGATGCCCCGGGCCGGCAGGCCGGTGCCGCCGCGGACGAAGCTGCGCCACAGCAGGTCCAGGTAGCGGCTGGAGGTCTCCAGCCGGTCCTCGAGCAGGACTCCCGCGAAGAACGGCCCGAAGAAGCGCTCCAGGGCCGTGGCGCCGACCCCGGCCCGCCGCAGGTGCTCCGCCGCGGAGGTCTCCTGGGCCGCCAGCAGCCGCGGGACCGGCCAGTACCCGGCCCGCGCGGAGAACGCGGCGATCGCCGCCTTGTGCGGCAGCGACCCCACCGGCGCCCGCAGCGTGTCCGCCACCGCCGACGGCCGGCGGCGCGGGTCGGCGACGCGGTGCGCCCGGTCCCCGACGCGGACGACCGCGCCGGGGGTGAAGAAACCGAGGTCGAGGGCGGGCAGGTCGAGGTCGGCGGCGCGCGGGTAGCCGGTGTTGAACACCTGGAAGCCGCGGTCGACGACGAAGCCGTCGACCCGCTCGGTGGCCAGCCGGCCGCCAGCGTGCGCGGAGGCCTCCAGGACGTGCACGTCGCAGCCGGCGGCGGCCAGGCGGGTGGCCGCCGACAGCCCGGCCAGCCCGGCGCCCACGACGACGACCTCGGCACGGGCGGGCAGCGGCATGCCCCGAACCTAGGTGCAACCGGCTCCGGGCACCCGTCCGGAGCCGGGACCTGTGGACGCCGGCCGGGCCTGTGGACGGCGGGGACGGGACGGGGGCGGCGCGGCCTACGGTCCCCGCCGTGCCCGCCACCTCCCCGCCCAGCGACGGCCCCGACGACGCGCCGGCGCCGCCCGTCGTGCCCGGCTACCGGCTCGACCGGCTGCTCGGCCGCGGCGGGTCCGGCGAGGTCTGGCGCGCCCGGCCCCGCGACGGCGGCGCGCCGGTGGCGGTGAAGCTGCTCGTGGCCGGCGACGCCGAACGGCAGGCGCGGGAGGCGGCGCTGCTGGGCGCCCTCGACCACCCGCACCTGGTCCGGCTACACGAGGTGGTGCACCAGCCCCGGCGCGGCGGACCGGCCCGGGTCGCGCTGGTCCTCGACCTGCTCGAGGGCGGCAGCCTGGCGGCCCTGCTGGCCCGGCGCGGCCGGCTGCGCCCCGGCGAGGTGGTCACCGCGCTGGCGCCGGTGGCTGCCGCGCTCGCCTGTGCGCACGAGCAGGGCGTCGTCCACGGCGACCTGTCCCCGGGCAACGTCGTCTTCACCGCCGAGGGGCGGCCGGTGCTCACCGACCTCGGCGTGGCGCGGGTGCTGGGCGAGGACGCCGCCGGTGAGGTGACGCCGGCCTACGTCGACCCCGCCGTCGCGCGCGGGAGCGCTCCCGGACCGGCCTCCGACGTCTTCGGTGTCGCCGCGGCCGCCTTCCACGCGCTGACCGGCGTCCCGCCGTGGAATGCCGCGACCCCCGCCGACACCCTCGCCGTCGCCGCCGTGGGCGAGCTGCCCGACCTCGCCGCGCTGGCCCCCGGCACGCCGGCCACGCTGCTCGAGGTGGTCGGCCGCGGCCTGTCGGCCGATCCCCACGTGCGGGGACCGGCGGCGGCCTTCGCGCTCGACCTGCGGCACGCCTGCCGCCCGGAGCCGGTGCGGCTGCCGACGCCGGGGATCCCCGACGCCGAGCTGGCACGGACCGGCCGCGGGCCGCGCACCGAGCTGACCCACCAGCTGCCCGGGCGGCGCCGCCGGCCCGAGCCCGCCGAGGTCCGCGCGCCGTCGGACCGGTCCGGGTGGCCGGGGGGACCGGTCGCGCGGCGCGCGGCCGCGGCCGTCGCGGTCGCCGCCCTGGTGCTGGGCGCAGTGGCGCTCGGGCTGGCGCTGACCCGGTCCGGGCCCGGCGGTCCGGTGGTGCCGGCGGCATCTCCGGCTCCGGAGACCGCCGTCCCGGCGCCGTCCGCGGCGGCGCCGGTCCCGTCCTCCGCGCCGGCTGCATCCTCCGTGCCGGCCGCGTCCTCCGCGCCGGTCCCCTCCTCCGCGCCGGTCCCGTCCTCCGTGCCGGCCCCTCCGCCGGCGGGGGAGCAGGTCGACTGGACCGCCGTCCTCACCGATCTCTACGACCGCCGCGCACGGGCGTTCGCCACCGGCTCCCCGGCGCTGCTGGAGGAGGTCTACACGGCCGACAGCCCGCTGCTGGCCGCCGACCGTGCCCACCTGGGCTCCCTCACCGGCGCCGGCGAGGTGCTGCGCGGCTTCGCCCCGTCGGTTTCCGACGTGACGGTCGAGCCCACGACCTCCGGGGACTCCGGGGACGGGTCCGTGCAGGTGCGGCTGGTCGACAGCTGGCCGGGGTACGCGGTCGTGGCGGCCGCGGCCCCGGACGGCCCGGTGCTGCGCACGGAGGCCGGCCGCGGCCGGGTCCCGGTGACGATGGTGCTGGTCCCCGTCACCGGCGGCTGGCGGATCGGGACGGCGGGGCGGCTGGCGTGAGGCCCGGCGGCGCGTCAGCCGCGACCGAGCGCCTCGCCGAGGGCGGAGGGCAGGTCCCGGTGCCGGAACGGGTAGCCGGCCGCGAGCAGCCGGGCCGGTACCGCCCGCTGCCCGGCGAGGACGCTGGAACGGCCGAACTCGCCGAGCGCCGACCGGACGGCGAAGCCGGGCACCGGCAGGACCGTCGGGCGGTGGACGGCGCGGCCCAGCTCCCGGACGAACTCGTCGTTGCGCACGGGGTCGGGACCGGTGACGTTGACCGGCCCGGACACCTCGTCGGCGGTCAGCAGGAAGCGGATGGCGCCCACCTGGTCGTCCAGGCTCACCCACGGCCAGTACTGCTGCCCCGACCCGATCCGGCCGCCGAGGCCGAACCGGAAGACCGTGCCGAGGATCCGTACCAGCATCGCGCCGCGGCCGATGACCAGGCCGGTCCGCAGCGTGACCACCCGGACGCCCGCCTCGGCCGCGGGGGCGGTGGCGGCCTCCCACTGCACGCAGACGCGGGCGAGGAAGTCGTCCCCGGGCGGTGCGTCCTCCTCGACCACCCGGTCACCGGTGTCGCCGTAGTAGCCGACCGCGGAGGCCGACAGCAGCACCCGCCTGCGCGAGGGGTCCTCGGCGGCCGCGGCGGCGAGCGCCTCGGCGATCGTGGTGGTGCTGTCCACCCGGCTGGTCAGCACGTCCCGCCGGTAGGCCTCGGTGAACGGGCGTGGCCGGATCGGGGTGCCGGCGAGGTTGACCACCGCGTCGACGTCACGCAGCAGCGCCGGGTCGATCCGCCGGTGCTGGGGGTCCCAGCGGTGCTCGTCGGCGGTGCGGGGAGTGCGGCGCACCAGCCGGATGACCTCGTGCCCGTCGGCGCGCAGCGCCGGCACCAGCGTCGACCCGATGAGGCCGGAGGCCCCCGTGACGGCGATCTTCATGACCCTCCTCGTCCCCCCTGCCCGGTACGACGTCGGGCCCCGGCGCGTGCGCCGGGGCCCGACCGGGGGACGTCAGCTCAGGCCGAGCTCGCCCTGGAACTGTCCGGCCTCCAGCCGCTCCTTCACCGTGCCGAGGAACCGCGCGGCGTCGGCGCCGTCGACGATCCGGTGGTCGTAGGTGAGGGCCAGGTAGACCATCGACCGCACCGCGATGACCTCGCCGAGGTCGGGGTCCTGCACCACGACCGGGCGCTTGACCACGGTGCCGGTGCCCAGGATCGCCACCTGCGGCTGGTTGATGATCGGCGTGTCGAACAGCGCGCCGCGGCTGCCGGTGTTGGTCAGCGTGAACGTGCCGCCGCCCAGCTCGTCCGGGGTCACCTTGTTGAGGCGGGTGCGCTCGGCGAGGTCGGCGATCTTGCGGGCGAGCCCGCCGATGCTCAGGTCGCCGGCGCCGTGGATGACCGGCACGAGCAGGCCGCGCTCGGTGTCGACGGCGACGCCGAGGTTCTCCTGGTCGTGGTAGGTGACCGTGCCGGCCTCCATGTCGACCGAGGAGTTCACGGCCGGGTGGGCCTTGAGCGCCTCGACCGCCGCCTTGGCGAAGAAGGGCAGGAACGACAGCTTGACGCCCTCGCGGGCCTCGAAGTCCCGCTTCGCCCGGTCGCGCAGCTTGGCGATCCGGGTGACGTCGACCTCGACGACGGTGGTCAGCTGGGCGCTGACCGCCAGCGACTCGACCATCCGCCGGGCGATGACCCCGCGCAGCCGGGACATCTTCTCGGTGCGGCCGCGCAGCGAGGTGTCCGGCTGGGCCGCCGGCGACGGCGTGGTGGGCCGGGCGGCGGCAGCCGGAGCCGGGGCGGCCGCCGGAGCGGGAGCGGCGGCCGGGGCGGAGGCGGCCTCCGCGGCGGCCAGGACGTCCTGCTTGCGGATGCGGCCGCCGACGCCGGTGCCGGTGACGCCGGCCAGGTCGACGCCGTGCTCCGCGGCCAGGCGGCGCACCAGTGGCGTCACGTAGGTGCCGCCACCGTCGGCCGGAGCCCCAGCCGCGGGGGCGGCGCCGGCCGGGGCCTCCGCCCGCGCGGGCTGCGAGGGCTGGCTGCTCTGCTGCGCGCGGACGGTCTCGGCCTCGCCGGACCCGTAGTCGGCCCCGGCGGGGACCGACGGCGGCGCAGCCGGCGGCTGCGGCGCGGGCTGCTGCTCCTGGCGCGGCGCCGGAGCAGGAGCGGGGGCCGGGGCGGGAGCGGGGGCCTCCTGGGCGGCGGGTTCGGGGGCGGCGGGGGCGGAGGCGCCACCGCCGGCGGCGCCGGACCCGATCACGGCCAGCTGCGCGCCGACCTCGACGGTCTCGTCCTCGTTGACGGTGATCGACAGCAGCGTCCCCGACACCGGGGCCGGGATCTCCGTGTCGACCTTGTCGGTCGAGACCTCCAGCAGCGGCTCGTCCGCGGTGACCTCGTCGCCGACCGCCTTGAGCCAGCGGGTGACGGTGCCCTCGGTGACGCTCTCGCCGAGCGCCGGCATGGTCACCGGCGTCCCCTCGCCACCGCCCTGACCGCCGCCCTGGTCGGCGGGGGCCGGGGCCTCGGCGGCGGGAGCCGGCTGCGGCTCGTCCGCGGCGCCGGGGCCGGCGTCCTCCACCTGCTCGACCGGGGTCTGCGGGGTGGTGGCGTCCTCGGCGGAGGCCGGGCCGCCGGCACCCGCGCCGTCACCGTCGCCGCCGATCACGGCCAGCTCGGCGCCGACCTCGACGGTCTCGTCCTCGGACACGAGGATCTTGGTGAGGACACCCGCCGCGGGGGAGGGGATCTCGGTGTCGACCTTGTCGGTCGAGACCTCGAGCAGCGGCTCGTCGACCTCGACCTGCTCACCCTCCTGCTTCAGCCATCGGGTGACCGTGCCCTCGGTGACGCTCTCGCCCAGGGCGGGCATGGTGACGGAGGTCGGCATCGGGGCGGGGCTCCTTCGTGGTGGCGCGGGTGGGGGAGACGGAGAGCGGAGCCGGCCGGCTCAGCTGTGGGCGTGCAGCGGCTTGCCGGCCAGGGCCAGGTGGGCCTCGCCGATGGCCTCGCTCTGCGTGGGGTGCGGGTGGATCAGGGAGGCGACCTCGTCGGGGAGGGCCTCCCAGTTGAAGATCAGCTGCGCCTCGGCGACGAGCTCGCCGACCCGGCTGCCGACCATGTGCACGCCGACGACCGGGCCGTCCTTCTGGCGGATCAGCTTGACCGCGCCCTGGGTCTTGAGGATCTGGCTGCGGCCGTTGCCGCCCAGGTCGTAGACGAGGGTCTCGACGTCGCCGTACTTGTCGCGAGCCTGGGTCTCGGTCAGGCCGACCGAGGCGACCTCGGGGTCGGAGTAGGTGACCCGCGGGACGCCGGCGTAGTCGATCGGCACGACCGGGAGGCCGGCGAGCCGCTCGGCGACGAGGATGCCCTCGCCGAACCCGACGTGGGCCAGCTGCAGGGTCGGGATGAGGTCACCGACGGCGGAGATGGTCGGCACGTTGGTCTGGCAGTACTCGTCGACCAGCACGTAGCCGCGGTCCATCGCGACGCCGGCCTCCTCGTAGCCCAGGCCCTGGCTGACCGGGCCGCGGCCGATGGCCACCAGCACGATCTCGGCCTCGAACTCCTTGCCGTTCTGCAGGGTGACCTTGACGCCGTTCTCGGTGGACTGCACCGAGGACACCATGTTCCCGAGCTCGAAGTTGATCTTCCGGCGGCGGAAGGCGCGCTCGAGGAGCTTGGAGGAGTTCTCGTCCTCCAGCGGCACCAGGTGCTTGAGGCCCTCGATGATCGTGACGTCGACGCCGAAGGACTTCCAGGCGCTGGCGAACTCGCAGCCGATGACGCCGCCGCCGAGGATGATCGCCGAGGTCGGGACGCGGTCGAGCGCGAGCGCCTGCTCGCTGTCCAGGACGCGGACGCCGTCGAGCTCCACGCCCGGGATGGAGCGCGAGTAGGAGCCGGTGGCCAGCAGCACGTGGCGGCCCTCGAAGGTCTGCCCGTTCACCGCCACCGCGGTGGGGGAGACCAGCCGGCCCTCGCCCTCGACGTAGGTGACCTTGCGGCTCTTGATCAGGCCCTGCAGGCCCTTGTACAGCCGCGAGACGACGCCGTCCTTGTAGGAGTTGACGCCGTCCATGTCGATGCCGGCCAGCGAGGTCTTCACCCCGAACTGCTCGCCCTCGCGGGCCAGGTCGGCGACCTCGCCGGCGTGCAGCAGGGCCTTGGTGGGGATGCACCCACGGTGCAGGCAGGTGCCGCCGACCTTGTCCTTCTCGATCAGGACGACCGACATCCCCAGCTCCGCGGCCCGCAGCGCGGCGGCGTAGCCACCCGAGCCACCACCGAGGATGACCAGGTCGGCGGGGGTGGTGGGTGCGCTCACGACGTGCTCCTCGATGCTCTCGGCCTGCCCCACCCGATCGGGTGGGGGATGGTCCTCGACCATCCTGCCACTCCGGGTGACGGGGCAGGCCGAGGGCGGTTCCGTGCCGCGTGCGGCCGGGGTCCGCGGCCGCACGGGCGGTCAGCGGGTCAGCAGGTCCTCGATGGTCGCCAGCAGGGTGCGGACCGGCACCCCGGTGCCGCCCTTGGGCGTGTGGCCCCAGGGGGCGCCGGTGTTGAAGCTGGGGCCGGCGATGTCGACGTGCGCCCAGGGGAGCCCGGCCGGGACGAACTCGGCGAGGAAGTGCGCCCCGACGAGCATGCCGCCCATCCGGTCGGCGTTGGCGTTGACGAAGTCGGCGACCGGCGAGTCGATGCCGCGCCGCAGCTCCTCGGGCATCGGCATCGGCCACATCGGCTCGCCGCTGCGCCGGCTGGCCGCGACGACGGCGTCGCGCATGTCGTCGCTGCCCATGACGCCGGCGGTGCGCGCGCCGAGCGCGACCAGCTGCGCGCCGGTGAGCGTCGAGGTCTCGAGCAGGACGTCGGGGGCGTCCTCGGCGGCGCGGGCGATGGCGTCGGCCAGGATCACCCGGCCCTCGGCGTCGGTGTTGGTGATCTCGGCCTTCTTGCCGTTGCGGAAGGTGACCACGTCGGCCGGGCGGTAGGCGGTGCCGCTGGGCAGGTTCTCCGCCATCGGGACGGTGGCGGTCACCTCCACCGGCAGGCCGAGCTGGGCGACCAGGCACACCGTGGCGATCACGGCCGCGGCGCCGGCCATGTCGCTCTTCATCTCGTCCATCTTCGCGGCCGGCTTGATCGACAGGCCGCCGCTGTCGAAGGTGATGCCCTTGCCGACCAGGGCGACCTTCTTCTGCGCCTTCTTGCCCGTGTAGGTGAGGCGGAGCAGGCGCGGGCCGCGCACCGACCCGGCACCGACGGCCAGGATGCCGCCGTAGCCGCCGGCGACGAGGTCGTCCTCGTCGAGCACCTCCACCTTCAGGCCGGCGGCCTTGCCGGCGGCGGCGCCGCGGGAGGCGAGCTCGGCCGGGTAGAGGTCGTTGGGCGGGGTGTTGACCAGGTCGCGCACCAGCGCGACCGCGTCGGCGACGGCGCGGACCCGCGCCAGCGGGGCCTTGGCCGCACCGGCGTCGGGGACCACGACGGTGAACTCGCGCGGCGGGGTGGGCCGGTCGGCCGGCAGGTCGGACTTGTAGGCGGTGAACTCGTACGCGCCCAGCAGTGCGCCCTCGCCGACGGCGTGCAGCCGCTCGGCGTCCGGGGTCCCGCCGACGGCGGCCAGCAGGGTGACGACCGAGCCGCGGCCGGCCAGCGCGCGGCTGGCGGCGCCGGCGGCGCGCCGGATCGCCTCGGGGGAGTAGCCACCGGTGGCCTCGGGGGCGCCGAGGCCGACGGCGGCGACGACGGGGAACGGTCCCTGCCCGAGGCTGGCCACCCGGGTGACCTCGTCGGCGGCGCCGCGCGCGCCCAGGTCGGCCAGGGCGGGCAGCAGGCGGCCGCCCAGGAGCCGGTCCACCGCCTCCGCGCCGGGTGTGGGCAGCGGCCCGGAGGACCCCTTCCCGATGCCGACGACGACGGCGTCGGCGGGCGTCTTCTCGAGCGGGCGGTCGGTGGCGGTGATCGTGGGCGGCACCGCTCGATCCTAGGTCCCGGCCTCCGCGCGGTCCTGAGGACGGCGAAGTGTCGGCCTCCGCCGTCGCTACGGTGCGGGGGTGACCGCGCGGACCTCGCCCCTCCACGACCGCCACGTGGCGGCCGGCGCCAAGCTGGCCGACTTCGGCGGGTGGTCGATGCCGATCGAGTACGCCGGCGGCGGGGTGCTCGCGGAGCACGCCGCCGTGCGCGAGGCGGTGGGCCTGTTCGACGTCTCCCACCTGGGCACCGGCACCGTGCGCGGGCCGGGTGCCGCGGCCCTGGTCGACGCCTGCCTGACCAACGACCTCGGCCGGATCGGCCCGGGGCAGGCGCAGTACACGCTGTGCTGCGTCCCCGACGGCGAGGCCGACGCCGGCGGCGTGGTCGACGACCTCATCGTCTACCTGCACTCACCCGACGACGTGCTGCTCGTGCCCAACGCCGCCAACGCGCAGGAGGTCCTCGCGCGGATCGCCGCCGCCGCACCGGCCGGCGTCACGGTGACCGACCGGCACGAGGAGGTCGCCGTCCTCGCCGTGCAGGGGCCGCGCTCGACCGCCGTCCTCGAGGCCGCCGGTCTGGCCGCGGGGCTGGACTACATGGCCTTCGCGGGTGGGGAGGGGCAGGAGGTCACCGTCTGCCGCACCGGCTACACCGGCGAGCACGGCTACGAGCTGCTCGTCGCCGCCGAGCGGGCCGGCGCGCTGTGGGACCGGCTGCTCGAGGCGGGCGCCGCCGAGGGCATCCGCCCGTGCGGGCTGGGCGCGCGGGACACGCTGCGCACCGAGATGGGCTACCCGCTGCACGGGCACGAGCTGTCCCGCGGGATCACCCCCAACCAGGCGCGCAGCGGCTGGGCGGTCGGGTGGAAGAAGCCCGCGTTCTGGGGCCGGCAGGCGCTGCTGGCCGAGCGGGAGTCCGGCGCGACGCGGCTGCTGTGGGGCCTGCGCGCCACCGGCCGCGGCATCCCGCGCCCCGGCATGGACGTCCTCGACGAGGCCGGCCGCCGCGTCGGCGAGGTCACCAGCGGCACGTTCTCCCCGACGCTGCGCACCGGGATCGCGCTGGCCCTGCTCGACGCCGCGGCCGGCATCGCCCCGGACACGCCGCTGGCCGTCGACGTCCGGGGCCGCCCGCAGCCCGTCGTCGCCGTCCGGCCGCCGTTCGTACCCTCGCACGTGCGCTGAGGCAGCGCCCGGCAGGGGAGCGGCCTCAGGCCTTCTGCTTGGACTCCTTCGTCGGCTCGGGCGGGTCGGGGAGCTCGTCGGCCATCGTGGCGTTGCGCTCGCCCATGGGGACCGGTGGGCCCTCGGTGGTGTCCTCGGCCGTCTGGTGCTCGGACTCGGAGTTGATCTCCGCGCCCAGGAGCACCAGGTAGCAGGTGAGGTACAGCCACAGCATCAGCACGATGACGCCGGCGATGGCGCCGTAGGTCTTGTCGTACGAGCCGAAGTTGTTCACGTAGAAGCTGAAGCCCAGGCTGACCAGCGCCCAGATGACCGTCACGACGATCGCGCCGAGGCTGACCCACTTGAGCTTGGGTGCGTCGCGGTCGGGCGCCACCCGGTAGAGCACCGCCAGGGAGCCGGCGAACACCCCGAGCAGCAGCACCCAGCGCACGACCTGCGCGAGGACCGTGCCGACGACGCCCAGCGGCAGCGCGTCGAGCACCGCCGGGACGACGGCGACCAGCGTGAAGGTGACCAGTACGAACACGATGGCGCCGAGGGTGAGCCCGAGCGCCATGGCCTTGCGCTTGACGAACCCGCGGGTCTCCACCTCGTCGTAGGCGATGTTCACGGCGGTGATCACGTTGCCGGTGCCGCCGGACGCCGACCACAGCGCGGCGAGCACCGAGACGACCAGCGACAGCGACAGCGCCCCGCCGCTGTTCTGGGTGATCGCGGTGAGCTGGTCGCCGATGAGGGTCGCCGCCTCGTCGGGGAGCTGCGCCGAGAGGCTCTCGACCTGCCGGGCGACGGTCTCCGGCGAGGCCACGAGGCCGTAGATGGAGATCGTCGCGATCAGCGCCGGGAAGATCGCGAGGAAGGCGAAGAACGCGACGCCGCCGGCGATGATCGGCATGTTGTCGGCGTTGTTCTCGGCCCACGCCCGCTTGACGATCTGCTTCCAGCCGCGCGGCGGGATCTGGGTGGGGGTGGTCGCGTGCACCCCAGGGAGCTCGGCCGGCGTCGGGCCGCCGGGCGGCACCCGGCCGGGATCGGCCTCCTCCCCCCGGGCGGCGCGCTCGGCCGCCTCCCGCGCGGCCGCCCGCCGGGCCGCCTTCTCCTCGACCCGCTCGCGGATCCGGTCGACCGCGCTGTCGCGCTGCCTGGTGCCGCTCATCTGCGGCCTCCTCCCGTCGGTCGACATCGCGCCGGGCGGCGTCAGTCGCCCGGCCAGCTGCCGGTGAGCTTGGTGAAGCCGCGCGCGCCGGCCCGGTCGATCGCCGCCTTGGTGGCGGCGAAGATGGCGCCCTGGATCGCCGCGGCGAGGACCACCTCGCGCATGCGGTACTCGCTCTGCAGCGCGTCGGGGGCGTCGTCCTCCCCGGAGATGCGCTTCCACACCTGTTTGAAGACCGCCCCGGAGACGACGCCGGCGAGGATGCCCCCCAGCAGGCCGACCGGGCGGTAGACGAGCTTCGCGCCCTTGCTGCTCACTTCCGCACCCTCCTCGCGGACCGGCGGGTCCGGTCCTTCGTCCTCCGCGCGTTCCTCGCGACCGCCCGGCGGGCCCGGGCCGCCTCGCGGGCCGCCTCCTTGCGGGCCCGGCGCGCCTCGGCGCGGGCCTGCGCCACGGCGGCGCCCGCCCCGGTGGCGGCGGCCGCGGCCCGACGGCGCTTGCGGCGCCGCCGCCACACGACCAGCCCGACGAGGCCGGCGAGCGCGGCGCCCGCGCCGATGACGGCGGGCGGGCTCTCGCGGTAGGTCTCGACGGCGGTGTCCTTGGCCCGCGCGGCGCCCTCCTTGGCCCGGGCGGGGACGTCGAGGCGGTGGCTGAGCTCGTCGACGGTGCGGCCGAGTTCCTCGCGGGTGGCCTCGATCTCGGCCTTGATGGCCTCGGGGTCGGTCGGGCCGTTCGCGGAGGCGGCGTCGTCGGGACGGGAGCTGCCGGACGGGGTGCTCATCGGCGCGCACTCTCCTTCACCGTCGCGATGTCGGCCTTGGTGCTGGCGATCGCCTCCGTGGGCACCGGCGGCGTGCCCTTCTGCACGTCCTTCTTGCCGACCAGCGCCAGGATCCCGGCGACGGCGAACAGCACGACCGCCACGATCAGCGCGGCGAGCCACGCGGGCAGGACGACGTCCAGGGCCAGGACGGCGGTTGCGACCAGCACGCACAGCCCGAGGAAGCCGAACAGGCCGGCGCCGCCGAACAGGCCCGCGCCGATGCCCAGCCGCTTGGCCTTCTGCGTCATCTCGGCCTGGGCCAGCCGGGCCTCGTCGCGGACCAGGCGGGACACCTGCTCGGTCAGCTGGCTGATCAGCTGACCGGTCGAGGCCTCGTCGGTCGACGGCGGCGGGGTCGTGGCGCGCGAGGCGCCCGCGGGGGGCACGGTCATCGGTCCTCCGGGAGAACGGGGCGGTCGATGACCTCCCATTCCCGCGGAGATCCGCGGCGTAACCACGCAGGTGGTCACACCCCGGACACGGCGCGGGCGGACGGCGGGGTCACTACCCTCGCGCCATGAGCTGGACGTGGCGGCTGGAGGACCCGACCGGCGCGACCCTGGACCCGGCCGCGCTCGGTGTCGAGGTGCCGCCCGCGGACAACCAGGGCGACGCCGAGTCGTGGCTGGGCGAGAACTGGCGGGACCTGCTGGCCCGGGGCGTGGCCGCGGTCAGCCTGTTCGACGGCGAGACCCGGGCCTACGGGCCGATGGCGCTGGCCCCGGCCTGAACCTCCGGTGGAGGTCCAGACCGGGGCGGTGCCGTTCAGCCCCGGGCGGTCTTCGCCGGGTCGCGCTCGACGACGTCGCCGAGCACCTCGTCGATGCGCGCCATCACGTCGTCCTCGAGGCGGACGCCCGCGGCCTTCACGTTGTCGTGCACCTGCTCCGGGCGGGTCGCGCCGATGATCGCCGCGGCCACGTTCTCGTTCTGCAGCACCCAGGCGACGGCGAGCTGGGCCATCGACAGGCCGAGGTCGTCGGCGACCGCGCGCAGGTCCTGCACGCGGGTGAGGACGTCGTCGGTCATGAGGCGCTGGATGAACCGGCCGGCCTCGGGGTCGGTGGCCCGGCTGCCGGCGGGCGGCTGCTCGCCGGGCCGGTACTTGCCGGTGAGCACGCCCTGGGCGAGCGGGGACCACACGATCTGCGAGACGCCCTCGCGCTGCGACGTCGGGACGACCTCGTCCTCGATGACCCGCCACAGCATCGAGTACTGCGGCTGGTTGCTGATCAGCTGGATGCCGAGCTCGCGCGCCAGGGCCGCGCCGGCGGCGATCTCCTCGGCCCGCCACTCGGAGACGCCGACGTAGAGGACCTTGCCCGCCCGCACCAGGTCGGCGAAGGCGCCCATCGTCTCCTCGAGCGGCACCGTCTCGTCGTAGCGGTGCGCCTGGTAGAGGTCGATGTGGTCGGTCTGCAGCCGCCGCAGCGAGGCGTCACAGCTCTCCAGGACGTGCTTGCGGCCCAGACCGCGGTCGTTGGGGCCGGGGCCGGTGGGCCAGTAGACCTTGGTGAAGATCTCCAGGCCCTCGCGGCGCTGGCCGGCCAGGGCGCGGCCGAGCACCGACTCGGCGCGGGTGCCGGCGTAGACGTCGGCGGTGTCGAAGGTCGTGATGCCGGCGTCGAGGGCGGCGCGCACGCAGGCCTGCGCGGCGTCCTCCTCGACCTGGCCCCCGTGGGTGAGCCAGTTGCCGTAGGCGATCTCGGAGATGGTCAGGCCGGAACGGCCGAGGCGTCGGTACTCCACGTGGCCCGACGCTAGCCCCGGACCCCCGCACCCACCTGCTCAGGCCCGGGCCAGCCTCCCCGCCAGCCAGCCCGCGGCCGCCTCCGCGCGGTCGGGCCCGGCCACGGCGCGGACGAGCAGGACGCCGTCGAGGGCCGCCAGCAGGCCGGCGGCGGCCGCCTCGCGCTCGCCGTCGTCGACGGCCAGCCGCGGGCCCACCCAGCCCAGCCAGTCCTCGGCCACCCGGCGGGCGAGGTCGGCGTGGGGCTGCCGCCCGCGGGCGGCCAGTCCGCACACCTCCAGGTAGAGCCGGACGTGCGCCTCGGCCCCGGACTCCTGCAGGGCGGCCCACACCAGCGGCAGGAGTCGCCCGGGCGGGACGGCCCCGTCGGGGAGGGCGCCGGTGAGCCCGGCCTGCAGCTGCTCGCCGACGGCTCCGAGGACCGCGGCCAGGAGGTCGTCGCGGGTGCCGAAGTAGTAGAGGAGCATCCGGTCGCTGGTGCCCAGGGCCGCGGCCAGCGGCCGCAGCGAGAGGGTGGCCACCCCCTCGCGCAGGACGTGCTCGACCGCTCCCGCCAGGTACGCCGCCCGCTGCTCGCCGTGCCTTGCCGCGCTCATGTAGCAGACGCTACATTCACGGGTGTGTAGCGACTGCTACACACCCCTCGGCACGAGGAGGCAACCATGCGGGAGACGACGGTGCCCACCCGGGTCGGGCCGGTCCGGGTGCGGCAGACGGGCGCGGTGGGGGAGCCCGCGGTGCTGGCGGTGCACGGCCTGCTCCTGGACGGCCGGCTGTGGGACCCGGTGGCCGAGCGGCTCGGGGGAGGCGTGAGGATCGTGGTCCCCGACCTGCCGCTCGGGGCCCACCGGCAGGCGGTGCCCGACCGGGGCGTGCTCACGCCGGAGCAGGTCGCCGGCGCGCTGGCCGACGTGCTCGACGGGGTGGACGCCGAGCGGGCCGTGCTGGTGGGCAACGACACCGGCGGGGCGCTGGTGCAGCTGGCCGCCGCGGCGGTGCCCGAGCGGGTCGCCGGGCTGGTGCTGGCCGGCTGCGACGCCTTCGAGCACTTCCCGCCGCCGCTGCTGCGTCCGCTCCCGCGCGTCGCCCGGGTGCCCGGGGTCGTACCGGCGGTGCTCCGGGTGCTCGCCGTCCCCCGGGTGCTGGCCCGGCCGGGGGTCCTGAACCCGTTCACCGCCCGCGGGTTCGGCCGGCCGCTGGTCGCCGACTGGCTGCGGCCGGCGCGCACCGATCCCGGCGTGCGGGCCGACCTGGCCGCGTTCGTGGCCGCCACCCGGCCCGGGCCGCTGCTGGCCGCGGTCCCGGCCCTCGGGGCGCTCGGCGTGCCCGCCGCGGTCGCGTGGGGCCGCCGCGACCGGGTCTTCCCGCCACGGGACGCCGAGCGGCTCGCGCAGCTGCTCGGCACCTCCGTCACCTGGCTCGACGACGCGCTGACGTTCGTGCCGTGGGACCGCCCGGACGCCGTCGCCGCGGCCGTGCGCTCCGTCGTCGGCGCGGCCGTGGGGTGACCGGCGCCCTCAGACCTCCGCGCCGACCGCGACCTCGGGCTTCGGGAAGCGCCAGCGGCGGATCATCGTCGCCCGGCTGACGCCGTACCAGACCAGGCCCTTCATCCGGTGCGGCTGGTCGGCGAAGCGCCGGCGCACGGTCTTCGAGATCCGCCGCCCCAGGAACACCGAGTCCACGATGATCACCAGGAAGAACAGGAACCAGACGAAGACCGTGTAGTTCTGCACCGCGGGGTTCGGGATGAAGTACCCGACCAGCACCAGCGCGGCGACCGGGAGGAAGAAGCTGCCGGCGTTGCGGCGCGCGTCGACCAGGTCGCGGACGAGCTTGCGCACCGGGCCGCGGTCGCGCGCCGGGAGGTAGGCGTCGTCGCCGCGGGCCATGCCCGCCCGGGTGTCGGCCCGCCGCTGCGCCTGCTGCTGGCGCATGCGGGCGTAGGCCTCCTTGCGCGTGGTGGGCGGCGGCGGGGGAGGGCCGGGACGGCGGCCCTGCGCCTCGGCGCGCTTGGGCGTCGGGCGGCCCTTGCCGCCGGCCTTCACCAGCTGCTGCTCGGTCAGGTCGGCGGCGGTGTCCGGGGCGGTCTCGGCGGCGCGGTCCCGGCGCCCGGGCAGGCGGAGCTTCACGTCCGCAAGTCTACGTGCGTCCCCGCGAGGGACTGGCCTCCCGCGGTGCGCGCCGTACAGTGGGAAGAGGGGCCGCCACGGCGGTGTTGACCCGCGGCAGGGAGTGCCGCAACGGACGCCCTCGGATGTGGGAGGACAGACATGACGGTGCAGGACACCGAGACCACCGGCAGCACCGGGGTGCTGCTCAGCGACCCGGCGGCCGCCAAGGTCAAGGCGCTGCTGGACCAGGAGGGCCGCGACGACCTGCGTCTGCGCATCGCCGTCCAGCCCGGTGGCTGCTCCGGCCTGCGCTACCAGCTCTTCTTCGACGAGCGGTTCCTCGACGGCGACCAGACCTACGAGTTCGGTGGCGTCGAGGTCATCGTCGACCGGATGAGCGGGCCGTACCTGGGCGGCGCGGTGATCGACTTCGTCGACACCATCGAGAAGCAGGGCTTCACGATCGACAACCCGAACGCGCAGGGCTCCTGCGCGTGCGGCGACTCGTTCCACTGAGGAAGGACCCCTCTGCCCCCCGGCACCTCGTACCTCGGCGCCGGGACCCTGCAGAGGGGCCGAACAGCAGAACGCGGAACGGCGCCCGTCCCCGGGAGGGGACGGGC